>DASYVA010000163.1 GCA_036000645.1 Candidatus Methylomirabilis sp. | reverse complement strand
ACTGCCGCGCGGCGTGATGCCCCATCAACTTCAGGAGGTGGTTGCGGGCGGCCACCTCCACCAGGATCGCCATGTTCCGGCCGGCGGAGACGGGAATGCGGAGGAGAGGGAGGCGGACGCCCACCAGCTCCGTGGTCTGGTCGTCCACCCCCAGGCGATCGTACTCGACCTCGGGGGACCAGGGCTCCAGCATCACCACGAGCTCGATGCGCTTCCGGTACCGGATGGCGGCGATGCCGAACAGGTCCCGGATATTGATGACGCCGAGCCCCCGGATCTCCATGTGGTGCCGGATCTCCTCCGGCCCCTGGCCGATGACGATGCGGGGGGACTCGCGGCTGACCAGGATCAGGTCATCGGCCACCAGCCGGTGGCCGCGCACCACCAAGTCGAGGGCGCACTCGCTCTTCCCGCTCCCGCTCGGTCCCTGGAGCAGGACCCCGATGCCGTAGACGTCCACCAGCACGCCGTGCAGGCGCGCCTGCTCCGGCCCCGCCTGCGCTCCCGGCATGGGCGCCCTCGATCGTTAGCCCTCGGGCTCGATGAGGCCGTACTGCCCGTCGCGGCGCCGGTACAGGACGTTCACCTGCCCGCTGAGGGCGTTCCGGAACACGAAAAAGGTATGCCCCAGGAGGTCCATCTGGAGGATGGCCTCGTCCACGGTCGCCGGCTTCAGGGCGAACCGCTTCACCTTCACCACCCGGGGCGCCGCCTCCTCCTGCGGCTCCTCCGCCAGCGCCGCGCCGGCCCCCCGGCGCAGGCCGCCCCCGCCGGTGGACCGTTCGCCCCCCCCGGCCAGCCGGTCCCCCCCCCGGGCCCAGTGGCGGATGATGCGCTCCTTGTAGCGGCAGATCTGGCGCTCGATCTTGTCCACCACCAGATCCAGGGAGGCGTACATGTCCGGCGTGCTCTCCTCCGCGCGGACGGTCAGGTCTCGGACCCGCAGAGTGACCTCGACGATCTGCCGGTACTTCTCCACCGAGAGCATCACGTGGGCCGCCGTGATGGCATCCAGGAACTTCTCCAGCTTCCCCAGCTTCTCCGCGGCATAGCTGCGGAGGGCCGCCGTGACCTCCAGGTTCCGGCCGGTGATGGTGAGCTGCATGGGTCCCCTCCCCCTCAGTAGCGGCGCCGCTTGCTGGAGGAGGGAATCCGGAGCTGGCTGCGGTACTTGGCCACCGTCCGGCGGGCGATCTCGACCCCCTGCTGCTGGAGGATCTCGACGATCTTCTGATCGCTGAGGGGCTTCCCCTGGTCCTCCTGCGTCAGCAGCTTCCGGACGATCTCCTTCACCGTCAGGGAGGAGACGGTCCCCCCGCCGTCGGTCGCCGGCACGCCCCGGTGGAAGAAGTACTTCAGCTCGAACAGCCCCTGCGGCGAGTGGACGTACTTATTGGTGGTGACCCGGCTCACCGTGGACTCGTGCATCCCGATGTCCTCGGCCACCTCCTTCAGGGTGAGGGGCCGCATGGCGCTGATCCCCTGCTCCAGGAATGGTCGCTGGAACTTCACGATGCTCTCGGTCACCTTGTACAGGGTGCGCTGCCGCTGCTCGATACTCCGGATGAGCCAGAGGGCCGAGCGCATCTTCCCCTCGACATACTCGCGCGTCTCCTTGGAGTTCTGGCTCCGCCGGGAGAGAATGGCCCGGTAGTAGCCGCTGACGCGGAGGCGGGGAAGCCCGTCTTCGTTCAGCACGACGACGAACCGGTCGTCCACCTTCAGGATGTAGACATCGGGGGTGATATAGCGGGGCTCGTCGGTGCTGAAGGTGCGCCCGGGCTTGGGCTCGAGACTGGCGATGAGCTCCAACGCCACCTGCACCTCGCGCGGGGGGACCTTCAGCCGGTCCGCCAGGCGGGCGATGTTCCGGTGCTCCAGCTCCGCCAGGTGCTCGCTGATGAGGCAGCGGGCTAATCGCGCCTCCGCCCCCCGGGCGTCCAGCTGGACGAGCAGGCACTCCCCGAGATCCCGGGCAGCCACGCCCACGGGGTCGAACGATTGGACGAGCCGGAGCGCCCGCTCGGGCACGGAGGGGTCGGCGGGAGGCTCCTCGTTCAGCTCCGCCAGGGGGACGGTCAGATAGCCGTTCTCGTCCAGGTTGCCGATGATCAGGTTGGCCCAGGCGATGAGGGAGGGGTCGGAGGTCGAGAGGTAGAGCTGGAAGGTGAGGTGGTCGGCCAGGGACCGGGGGCGGGTCATGGTCTCCTCGGGGCCGGCCCGCTCCAGCTCCTCCCGCGGAAACTCCCGCCGGTAGTCCGAGGCATCCTGCAGGTAGGCTTCCCAATCGGTCTCGGAGAGCTTCTCCTCCCGCTCGGGCTCGGCCGGCTCCTCCGCCGCGGCCTCCGTTTTGGTCTCCGGCACCTCCTCGGCGGCCTCGACCAGCTCCTCCTCGAGCAGCGGGTTCTCCTCCAGCTCCTGCCGGACCGTCTGGATCAGCTCCATCCGGGTGAGCTGCAGCAGCCCAATCGCCTGTTGCAGCGACTGGGTCATGATCATCCGCTGCGTCTGGCGGAGGCTGAGCTTGGCCTCGAGTGCCATCGTGTCCTGCGTCCCCCGGTCGCCCCCTGCCTAGAGGGTGAACCGCTCTCCCAGGTAGATCTCGCGCGCCCGCTCGTCGGCGGCCAGCTCCCGGGCGGTCCCGCTGATGAGGATCTCCCCCCGGTGGATGATATCGGCCCGATCGACGATGTGCAGCGTCTCCCGTACGTTGTGATCCGTGATGAGGATCCCGATCCCGCGGGCCCGGAGCTGGGCGATGATCCCCTGGATCTCGTCCACGGCGATGGGATCGATCCCGGCGAACGGCTCGTCCATCAGGATGCAGCTCGGGTCGGTGGCCAGGCACCGGCTGATCTCGGCCCGCCGGCGCTCCCCCCCCGAGAGGGAGTACGCTTTCCGCGCGGCCAGGTGCGCGATCCCCAGCTCCCGCAGGAGGGCAGCCGCGCGCTCGCGCCGCTCCTCGCGGGAGAGGGGGAGCCCCTCCAGGATCGCCAGGAGATTCTCCTCCACCGTCAGCTTCCGGAAGATGGAGGGCTCCTGGGGGAGGAAGCCCAGCCCCCGCCGCGCCCGCTGGTAGACCGGAAGGGGGGTGACCTCCTCGCCGTTGAGGAAGACCGCCCCCCGGTCCGGCTGCAGGAGCCCGAGGGCCATGAAGAAGGTGGTAGTCTTCCCGGCCCCGTTGGGACCCAGGAGGCCCACCACCTCGCCCGGCCCCACCGTGATGCTGACCCCCGACACGACGGTCCGACCCCGGAACGCCTTCACCAGGTTCACGGTCCGGAGGATGGCGCCGGAGACCGCCTCAGGGCCTGGGCGGACCTCCGGGGTCGCGCCTGGGGTAGATGACGGCATGGACCCGCGCGTCCCCCTCCCCCTCCACCACGTGGCGATCCTCGCGGAGGTAGAGGGTGATGGTGCTGCCGGTGACAACGTTCTCCTGCTGCCAGGCCCGCGCGCTCCCCTCGAGCAGCACCTTCTCGTCGCGGGCGAAGTAGGTGGCGGCATCCGCCGTCGCCTCCCGCCCCCCGCGCTCGGTGAGCCGCACGTGCCCGGTCGCCCGGACGCGCTGCACCTCCTGCATCGCCTCGTCGAAGGTGAACTCCATCCGGTCGGCCAGGATGGTCAGGGCGCTGTCGCGCGCGACAACGCTACCGGCGTAGGTGGCGGTGTGCGCTTTCCGGTCCACCTCCAGGCGGTCGGCCGAGATGGTGATGGCGCTCCCCTTCCGCGCCGGGCCGAGGGGGCCCCGAGCGGGGGAGGAGGTTTCCGCCGCCGCCGCGCCGGCCCCAAGGACCAGGGCCGCCAGCACGAGCATCGCCTTCACGACCGGCCCCCTGCCCGTCCGGTGACCCGGGAACCCCGGTGGACTTTGAGCGTCAGGCGCTCGAGAGTCAGGTCCGTCTCCATCCCCTCTCCCTCGACCGTGAGTCCGGCTCGCTCCAGCGTGACGGGGGCGTTCGTCTCCAGGGTCCGCCGATCTGCCGACCAGGTCAGGTGGTCCGTCCGGAGGACGACGCCCTGGTCGGAGCGCGCGGTGACGGTGCCCTCGAGCAGCACCTGCCGCCTGTCCGCCAACACCACCACCCGGTCGGCGACCGATTCGAGCCGCCGCCCGTCGCTGTAGAGCGTAATCCGCACCGGCTCCGCCCCCCGGCTGAGGAGGGTGCGTCCCTCCCGCTCGAAGACCGTCGCGCGGTCCGCCTCCGCCTCCCAGAGCCGCTCCCCCGCCCGGTCCTCCACCACGCGGACGCCCACGAGGGTGAGGTCGGGACGGCCGCCGGGCGACGGGGTCGGGCGAGCGGAGAGCGGCAGCCCCGCCGTCACGCCCCACAGGAGCAGGACCGCTCCCGCCCCGGCGACTCCGGCAACTGCAAGCCCGATGCCCAGAACCCGACGTCGCATGCCCTTCCATAGCACAGGGTCAGGGGTAAGGCAAGGCGGGACTTGCCCCTCACGCGAAGGCGGCGATCCCCGTGATGTCCCGGCCCAGGATCAGGGTGTGGATATCGTGAGTCCCCTCATAGGTGTACAGGGTCTCCAGGTTGCAGAGGTGCCGCATGACCGGGTACTCGTCCACGATCCCGTTGGCCCCGTGGATGTCCCGCGCCAGCCGGGCGACCCGCAGGGCCTGCTCCACGTTGTTCCTCTTGGCCAACGAGACCTGGGTGTGCCGGAGCTTCCCCGCGTCCTTCAGGCGCCCGAGCTGCAGGCAGAGGAGCTGCGCCTTGGTGATCTCGGTCAGCATGGTGACCAGCTTGTCCTGCACCAGTTGGAAGCTCGCGATGGACTTCCCGAACTGGCGCCGGGCCTTCGCGTAGGTCAGGGCGGCGTCGTAGCAGGCCGTGGCCGCCCCCACCGCCCCCCAGGCGATCCCGTACCGCGCCTGGTTGAGGCAACCCAGGGGGGCCTTCAGGCCGTCCGCGCCCGGAAGCCGGCCCTCGGCGGGGATGCGGCAGTCCTGGAGGGTCAGCTCGGAGGTCACGGAGGCGCGCATGGAGAGCTTCCCGTGGATGTCCCGGGCGGCGAAGCCCGGCGTCCCCCGCTCCACCAGGAACCCCCCGAAGGTCTCCTCCACCCGAGCCCAGATGACGGCCACGTCCGCGATGGATCCGTTCGTGATCCAGAGCTTGGTCCCGTTCAGGACGTAGCCGTCGCCGGCCCGCACCGCCTTCGTCTCCATGCCTCCCGGGTCCGAGCCGTGGTCCGGCTCCGTGAGGCCGAAGCAGGCCACCTTCCGCCCCGCCGCCAGCTCGGGGAGCCAGCGCCGCTTCTGGGCCTCCGACCCGAAGGCGTGAAGCGCGTACATGCCGAGGGGCCCCTGGACGGACGCGAACGAGCGGATGGCCGAATCCCCCCGCTCCAGCTCCCGCATGGCGAGCCCGTAGGCGACATTGTTGATCCCGGCACACCCGTACCCCTGGAGGTTCGCCCCGAGCACCCCGAGCTCCCCCAGGCGGGAAATGAGGTGCACCGGGAAGGTTCCGGCACGGTTGTGCTGGTCAATGATCGGCAGGACCTCCGCCTCCACGAAGTCCCGGACCGTGTCCCGGATCAGCCGCTCCTCCGGGGAGAGGAGTTCCTCGATGCCGTAGTAGTCCACCCCCGCGAACTTGGCCATGGCTCTCCCCGCCGCTAGTGTGACTCCACCGATCTGTCCCAGGTGCTCACGTACCGACTCGGGTGCCGGGCCAAATGACGAGCATCACGCGCGCCTTCGGAGCCGCCGCCCTTTTCCCCGGGCCGGCCGGAGGCGTACGCCTTTTGTACGTTCAGGGCCGCCGCCCCCTCACACGTCGATCTGCGCGCGCTGCAACTTGCCGCTGTAGTCCACGTAGATCGTCTTCCACTCGGTGAAGATGTCCAGGACCTGCGGGCCCCCCTCCCGGTGGCCGTTGCCGGTCGCCTTGATGCCCCCGAAGGGAAGGTGAACCTCCGCGCCGATGGTGGGGGCGTTCACATAGGTAATGCCCGCCTGCAGGTCCCCCATCGCCCGGAAGGCCCGGTTCACGTCCTGCGTGTAGACCGCGGTGGAGAGCCCGTAGCGGACGTTGTTGGCGACCGCGACCGCCTCCTCGAAGGAGCGGACCGGGAGGATCGCGACCGTCGGGCCGAAGATCTCCTCCTGGGCGATCCGCATGGCGGGCTTCACGTTCGCGAACACGGTGGGGCGGTAGAAATACCCCTTGGCGAGCGCCCCCTCCCGGGCGAAGGCGCCGCCGCAGAGCAGCGCCGCCCCCTCCCGCTGCCCGACCTCCGTGTACTGGTGGACCCGCTGGAGCTGCGCCTCGTTGACGACCGGCCCCACCTCCGTCTCCGGGAGGAGACCGTCCCCCAGGTGGAGCCGCGTGGCCCGCCCGACCAGTGCGTCGGTGAACTGCCGGGCGACCGCCTCGTGGACGATGAGGCGGCTCGCCGCCGTGCACCGCTGCCCGGTGGTCCCGAACCCGCCCCAGATCGCCCCATCCACCGCCAGCTCCAGGTTCGCATCCTCCAGGACCAGAATGCAGTTCTTCCCCCCCATCTCCAGGGAGCAGCGCCGGTGCTCCTTCGCGCAGGCGACCGCCACATCCTGCCCCACCTCCGAGGACCCGGTGAAGGAGACCAGGCCCACCAGGGGATGCCGGACCAGCGGCGCCCCTGCCTCCTCCCCCGTGCCGTGGACGAGTTGCAGGACCTCGGGGGGGAGACCGGCCTCCAGAAGGATTTCCACCAGGAGGTGGCCGAGGAGGGGGGTGTCCTCGGCGGGCTTGAAAATGACCGTGTTCCCGGCGACGAGGGCCGGGACCAGCTTCCAGGTGGGGATCGCCAGCGGGAAGTTCCAGGGGGTGATGCAGGCGACCACGCCCACGGGGACCCGGACGCTCATGGCCCATTTGTCGGGAAGCTCCGAGGGGGTCGTCTGCCCCGTCAGGCGCCGCCCCTCGCCGGCGATGTAGTACGTCATGTCGATGCCTTCCTGCACGTCGCCCCGCGACTCCTTCAGGACCTTCCCCATCTCCCGGGTCATGCTCCGGGCCAGCTCCTCCTTCCGCCGGAGGAGCGTCTCGCCGGCCCGGAAGAGGATCTCGGCCCGCCGGGGGGCCGGCACCCGCCTCCACCGCTCGAAGGCTCCCGCCGCCGCGCGCGCGGCAGCATCCACGTCGCGGGCATCGCTCCGCGGGAAGTGCCCCAGCACGTCCTCCGTGTTGGCCGGACTCCTGTCCGCAAAGGTCTGCCCCGACGCCGCCTCGACCCACTTCCCGCCGATGAGGTTCTTGTATGCCTGGGCCATGGGCCTCCTCCCGCGCTCCCGGGTCGCCTCAGTCCAGCGCGAGGCGGGTCCCCCGCCCGGCGGCCTGCGCCTTCCGGTAGGCCAGACGCGCCGCCGCCAGGTCCTCCAGGGCGAACCCGACCGACTTGAAGACCGTGATGTCCTCAGGGGAGGTCCGGATGGACCGTGCCCCCGTCACCAGCTCGGCCAGGTCGGCCAGGATGTGGTCCCGGCCGATGGCCCCCTCCGCCATCGGGATCAAGAGCTCCCCGGCCTCCGCCAGGGCCCCCTGCATCGTGTCCACCACCACCTTCGCGCGCCGGATGGTGACCGTGTCCAGCTCGCGGGTCTGCGGGGTGTACGCTCCCACCGCCGTGACGTGCGCCCCCGGCTTCAGATCGTGCCCGTCGAAGAGTGGGGCCTGAGCCGTCGTCGCCGTCACCACGAGGTCGGCCTCCCGCACCACCTCCGCCGGGTCCGCCGCGACGGACACCGCCAGGCCCGCCGTCCGGGCCAGCCTCGCCGCGCAGGCGGCCGCCCGCACGGGGTCCCGGCCCTTCAGGATGACCCGGGTCAGCGGGAAGAGGGTCCGAAAGGTCTCCACGTGCGCGGCGGCCTGCGCGCCGGCCCCGAACACGCCCAGCGTCCGGCACTCGGCGCGCGCCAGGTGGCGGGCCGCGAGGGCGGAGGTGGCAGCGGTCCGGAGGAGCGTGAGAGTGGTGCCGTCCAGCAGGGCCTGGGGGAGCCCGGTCTCGGGATCGGTCAGGAGGTAGAGCGCGGGGACGACCGGAAGGCCGGCGGCCCGGTTGCCCGGGAAGACCCCCACCACCTTCGTCCCCACCCCCTCCGCCTTCCCGAGGCGGGCCGGCATGATGAGCAGCGTCCCGCGCCCCGGGACCTCCAGGACCGTCCGGAGCGGAACGGTGCTCTCCCCCCGTGCCAGGATCGCGAAGGCCTCCCCCATGGCCCCGATGACCTCCGGGACCGGTAAGAGGGCCTGCAGGTCGTCACGGGTGAGCAGGAGCACCATCAGCCCCTCGGAACCACCGGGGCACGGGCAGGGCCCGCGGGGAGACACGCGCGGGACGGACAGGGGGGAGGCGAACGCAGGGCGGACCCATCGCTCGCACCATAGCACAGCCGCCGAGGCGCGAACAAGAGACCGCGGCGTCTCGCCGGGCACAGACAGATCCGGCGGGACCGGGCCACGACGTCCGTGCCCGGCCCCGCCGGCGGTGCGCAGCAGGGTACCGATGAGGCCAGCTGGGGGGACGTGCCCCCCAGCACAGAGACTCCGCTTACTTCTTCTTCGGCCGAGCCTTCTTGGGCTTCCTCTTCGCCATTAGGGCTTTCACCCCCCTTCGGTTGCGGGTGGATGTCGCCTACGCCACCTACTTCTTCTTCTTGGCCTTCTTTGCCTTCTTCTTCGCCATCAGGTGCTCACCCCCTTTCCGGTCCAGGATCCCCCCGCCATCGGGCGTGCGCGCCCGGGCGAGGGCAGGGCCTACAGCAGGCTCCGCTGTGGGTTCTTCTCCTGGATGCGCTGCAGGACGCGCTGCACGAACTCTTCCGCGGCCTTGAGGGCCCCCTCGCCCTCGTAGGTCGAGATCGGGCGGTCTGCGGCGTCGAGGAACTGCTGACTCTTGCGCCGCATCCGCTCCAGCTGGTTCAGGAGGGGGAGGAAGTCGGGCGGCAGCAGGCTGCTGACCACCTGCAGGACCGTCTTCACCTGTTCCCGCCCCTTGGGGCGCAGCCCCTCCGCCAGCACCAGGGCGCGGGCTGCCCGGACCATCCCCTGGGCCGCCATCGTGTAGGCCCACTCTCGGTCCACGAGCAGCGTCGCCTTTGCGGTCTGCAGGTCCTTGGCGGCGCGCCTGGCGAGGGAGGCCACCTGCTTCCCGCTCGCCCCCGCGTCATCCAGAAGGCCCTTTGCCCGCAACTCGTCATAGCGCATCATCCGAGCCGACCACCACTACCCGATCCCCCTGAAGGACCTCGGTCAGGAACGGATCCCCTTCCTCCCTCCGCCGGACGAACTCGGCCCGGTCGAACACCAGGAGGTTGATCTCCCGCCCCAGCCGCTGTTCCAGATCCGCCACCGTCTGGTTCAGGCCGGCCATGTCCGCGGAGCCCACGACGATCAGATCCAGGGCCCCCGCATCCGTCGCCAACGCATCGGCCTTCGCGCCGTACAGAAACGCCGCCACCACCCCTTCCACCTTCCGGAGGGCGGCGGCAATCGTCCCGGGGACACCGCGGGTCTTGTCGATGATCGCCTTCAGCTCGGGGTACACCGGCGACCGGAGGTTCGCACTGTAGTACCGCAGGTTCCCCACCTTCAGGCTCTGCAGGATCCCCGCCTTTTCCAAGTTGTCCAACTCCCGCTTGATCCCCGAGATGTCCCGCCGGAGCTGGCGCGCCAACTCCCGGACGTAAAATCGCTCCTCCGGTCGGCCGAGCAGGCGCACCAGGAGGTCCACGCGCGTTTGGGAGGAAAACAGCCGCTGGAGCATTCCCTCATACCCTCATACCTTCTGTTGAGGCAAATACATCAATCGTTATTTCTTTGTCAACACCTTTTTTTAATCCCTGGTTCTCCTTGGGAAATCCGCTCCGTTCCAGAGGCCGGACCGGGAGCAAGGCCGGGCTTTGTACAGCTCCAGAGAAGGCTTCGGGTCCGCCTGGCCGGCAGTTGGCAGAGTTGCTGGAGGCATTGTCGAGGGAACGTGCGGCAGCTTCCAGGTGGGCCAGGAGAGAGCCGGGGCAGAACCGACAGGCGATGACGTCGTTAGGCGGCGGGTCCAGACGGACGGTGAGACAAGACGTCCGGCGGGAGGGACAGGGGGGTCACGCCGACCACCTCGGTCCGATCAATGGCGAAGGCGGCGCCCTCGCACTCCCGCAGGAACTCGACAGGACCTCCCCCGTACGCCCCCGCGGCGAGCAGGATCGCCGGCTCGATGGAGCCCGTGTGCGTGATGGCCAGCGCCCGGCCTCCCGCGGGCAGCCGGTCGGCGACGTGGCGGAGGGCCCCGAGCAGCCGCTCGCCAGCCTCGAACAGCAGATCGCGCGTGGCCGGGACGCGCAGGAACGCTTCCAGGAGCGTGAGCACGCGGTCCTGGGCTGCGCGGCGGATCTGCGGGAGGAGCGCCCCCAGGGCCTCGGCCGGGGGCGAGTCGAAGGCGGGATCGATCCGGAAGTTGGAAAACCCGAAGGCCCGAGCCGTCTGGATGCAGCGGGACGCCGTCCCCGTCAGGACCGCGGCGTAGGGGCGGTGGAGCGTCTGACCGACCCGGGAGGCCAGCGCCCACCCTGCGGGGGTGAGCAGCCCGTCGGGCCCGCGGGGCGCGTGGCGCCGCACCTCCACCTGGCAGGGATCTCCCACGCGCTTACCGCCGGAAGAGCCGGACGGAGACCGTCCGGCGTTTGAAGAACGGGAGGAGCACCATGCCCGCGGCGAAGCCGCCGATGTGGGCGAACCAGGCCACGCCGCCCCCCTGGAAGCTGAAGGCGAGGAGGCCGTTCACGACCTGCACCACGATCCAGAATCCCAGGACGATCACGGCGGGGATCTCGACGACGCGCCAGAACCAGCCCAGGGTGATGAGGGTGAGGACCCGCGCGTGCGGGTACAGGAGGAGGTACGCCCCCAGGACGCCCGAGACCGCGCCGCTCGCCCCCACCATGGGGATGGTCGAGCTCGGCCCGGCCAGCACCTGGCTGAAGGCGGCCCCCAGGCCACTCAGCAGGTAGAAGAGCAGGAACCGCGCCCGCCCCATGGCGTCTTCCACGTTGTTCCCGAAGATCCACAGGTAGAGCATGTTCCCGGCCACGTGGAAGAGGCCGCCGTGAACGAACATCGAGCTGAAGAGGGTGACCCCCACCGGGAACGGGTGGGGGGCCAGGGTCACGCCGGAGGTGAGCTCCCGCGGGATCAGCCCGTAGCGCAGGAACACCATCCGGGCGGACTCGGGAGCCAGCAGGTACCGGTAGAGGAGAAGGAAGACGGCCACATTGGCGGCGATGAGGGCGACGGTGATGACCGGGAAGCGGCGAACCGGCAGGTTGTCGCGGAGGGGGATCATGGCGCGGTGCCGACGCTAGCAGAGGGGGTAGGCCCCGGCAAGGGAAATTCGCGCTGGCAGCGTCCTGGCGCGCGTGCTAAAATCCCGCGGACTTTTCCCGGGATAAGGAGGGGCAGGGTGGCCGCGGCAGGCAGACGCATTCTCACCATCGATCCCGAGGGACTTCTGCCGGCCGCCGTCCAGGCGCGGCTCACGGCCGAGGGGTTCCAGGCCGTCCCGGTCGGCCGGTCCCCCCAGGCGCTGCACCGGCTGCAGGTCGAAGGCGCCGCCGCCATCCTCGCCTGCGATCGCGCCGCCGACCCCCTGGTTCGCCGGCTGGTGGCCAGCGCCCTCGGCCTCGAGCCCCACCTCCCCGTGGTCCTCCTCTGCCCCGGCGGCGTGGTGGACCCGCAGTTCTCCCCCGACCCCCGCCACCAACCCCTCGGCCTGCCCCTGCCGCCCGACCCGGACGCGCTGGTCAGCGCGCTCAGGCGCGCCCTCGAGGAGGAGCCGGAGCCCCGTCGGCCGCCCCGCCCGCCCGAGGCGGCCGGCCCCCTGATTCCGCTCGAGGCCTTCCACGAGGTCGGGAAGGCCCTCACCTCCACCCTGAAGCTCTCCGAGATCCTGAACAGCATCGCGGACACCATGAGCCACTTCGTCCAGTGCGAAGCCTGGTCGCTCCTCCTCATGGACGAGCGGCGCCAGGAGCTGCGCTTCGAGGTCGCCACCGGGGAGCAGGGGCCGGTGGTGAAGCAGTTCCGCCTGAAGCCCGGGGAGGGGATCGCCGGCTGGGTGGCAGGGGAGGGGGAGGCCTGCATCGTGGAGGACGTGGCGGCCGACGCCCGCTTCGCGGCGCACGTGGACGGTGCCACCGGCTTCACCACCCGGACCGTCCTCTGCGTCCCGCTGAAGAGCAAGGGGAAGGTCCTGGGGGTGATCGAGCTCCTGAACAAGGTGGGCGGCGCGGTCTTCGACAGCCGGGACCTGCAGGTGGTGCGCATCCTGGCCGACTACGCGGCCATCGCCATCGAGAACGCCCGCCTCTACCAGCGGGCGGAGGAGCTTGCGGTCACCGACGACGTCACCGGCATCCACAACTCCCGGTACTTCCACCACATCCTGGAGCGGGAGTTGAACCGGGCCCGGCGATACCAGCGGCCCCTGTCCGTCCTCTTCATCGACCTGGACTACTTCAAGGCCGTCAACGACACCCACGGGCACCAGCAGGGGAGCCAGGTCCTCCGGGAGGTGGCCCAGGTCCTCAAGACCTCGATCCGCACCGTGGACCTCATCGCCCGCTACGGGGGGGACGAGTTCATCGTGGTCCTCCCCGACACCGACGCGGCCACCGCCGCCCGCCTGGGCGAGCGGCTCCGGACCACGCTCGCGAAGACCGAGTTCCTGGCGCCGGAGGGCCTCGCCCTCCGCCTCACCGCCTCCTTCGGCGTGGCCGCCTATCCGGACCACGCCCGGACGAAGGAGGAGCTGATCCGCTTCGCCGACCAGGCCATGTATCGGGCCAAGGGGCACCGGCGCAACACGGTGTACATCGCGACCGAGCTGGCCGAGCCCGCGCCGGAGCGCCCGGCGCGCCGCCGCAAATAGCCCTCCCTCCCCACTTCCCCCCAGAAGGCCGCGCCAGGCTCAGCCGGCCTGCCCCTTCAGCACGTGCTTGAGGACTTTCCCGGTGGCGTTGCGGGGGAGCGCATCCAGGAAGACGATCCGCTTCGGGAGCTTGAAGAGGGCGAGGCGCTCGCGGAGGTAGCGGAGGAGGTCCTGGCCGCTGGCCGCCTGCCCCGGGCGCAGCACGACGAAGGCGGCCGGCTCCTCTCCCTTCACGCGGTCGGGGAGGCCGACGATGGCCGCCTCGGCCACCGCGGGGTGGCCCTCCAGGACCACCTCCACCTCCCGCGGGTACACGTTCAGGCCACCGACGATCAGCATGTCCTTCTTCCGGTCCACGATGGTGAGGTAGCCCTCCTCGTCGAGCCGCCCGAGGTCGCCGGTGTAGAACCAGCCGTCCCGCAGGACCGCCGCCGTCTCCTCGGGCTGGTTGAGGTAGCCCAGCATCACGTTGGGCCCCTTGGCCGCGATCTCCCCCACCCTCCCCGTCGCCACCGGCTGCCCGGCCTCGTCCACGATCCGGATCTGGACCCCCGGCAGCGGCAGACCCACCGATCCCACCTTCCGCTTCCCGGAAGGCGGGTTGACCGTCAGGGCCGGGGAGCACTCCGTGGGGCCGTAGCCCTCGGTGAGGGGGATGCCGTAGCGCGCCTCGAAGCGGTGAAGAACCTCCACAGGGAGCGGCGCCCCGCCCGAGACGCACACCCGGAGCGCGGACAGGTCCACGGCGCTCTCGGGGAGGCTGGCCAGGAGGGAGTACATGGCCGGGACCCCGGCGAAGACGGTGCAGCGACGCTCGCTCAGCGTCCGGAGGAGGGCCTCCGGGGCGAACCGGGGCTCCACCACGACCGTCGCGCCGACCGAGAGGGGAAAGAGGGTCATGACCGTGGCGGCGAAGGAGTGGAACATGGGGAGCACACAGCAGAAGACATCCTCCGGGCCGCAGCGGATGACCTGACCAAAGGAGTCGATGTTGGCCAGGATGTTGGCGTGACTCAGGAGGGCCCCCTTGGGGCGCCCGGTCGTCCCGGAGGTATAGAGGCAGGCGGCCACCTCGGCGGCCGGCGCCTCGGCCGGCGCGTGCCGGGCCGCCCGCATCCCCGCCCCCAGCGTCACATCCGGCGGCGCCACCCCCCCTTCGTCCCCATCCAGGACGAGCACCCGGGGCCGCTCCGGCCCCCCGCCGGCCGCCTCCCGCACCGTGGGATAGAAGCTCCGGAGCGTGACCGCGAGGGGCGCCCCGGAGTCCTGGAGGATGTGCCGCACCTCGGCCGGCTTGAAGAGGGTATTCACGGGCACCACCGTCCCGCCGGCCTCCTGGATGGCGAAGTAGGCCGCGACGAACTCGGGGGCGTTCGGGAGCATCATGACCACACGCTCCCCGAGGCCAAGGCCGAGCCCCCGCAGGATCGCGGAAAGGCCCAGCACCTCCGCCTGGAGCGCCCGGTACGTGAGGACCCGGGGGCCGGCGAGGAGGGCGGGCTTCTCCGGGTAGGCGGCGGCGCTCTTGCGCAGCAGCTCAGGAAGGGTCATGGCGGGCGGATGCTATCAGAACGGAAAAAGGGAGGTCAAGGCTCGCGGGGGATCAGTTGAGGTAATCCTGAAGCTGGCGGGATCTGGCGATGAGGCGGAGCTTCCGCTTCGCCTTCTCCTCGATCTGGCGGACCCGCTCCCGGGAGAGGCGCAGCCGCTTCCCCACCGCCTCCAGGGTCATGGGCTCGTCGCTCTCTATGCCGAAGCGAAGCTCGATGACCTGCCGCTCCCGCGGCTTCAGCTCCCGGAGGAGCCGGTCCACCTCCTCCCGGAAGGACTTGCGGATGAGGTCGAAGTCCGCCGCGGGGATCGCCTCTCCGCCGAGCGCGGCGACCTCCCGCCGGTCCTCCATCCCCTTGTCGTCGTCCAGGGAGGACTGGCGGGCACTGATCCGGAGGACATCCTCCACCTCTTCCAGGCTCAGGTTGAGCTGGTTCGCCAGGTCCTGATCCGTGGGCTCCGCCCCCATCTGCTGGGCCAGCTCGGCCCGGGCCACCCGGAGCTGGCTGGCCAGCCGGGCCTTTCGGAGCGGCAGGCGCATGGCGCCACTTCCCCGGGCCAGCGCCTGCATGATGGCCTGCCGGATCCACCAGACCGCATAGGTGATGAACTTCACGTTGTACTCGGGCCGGAACCGGCGTCCAGCCTCCAGGAGGCCCAGGTTCCCCTCGTTGATCAGGTCGAGGAGAGAGAGGCCGCAGCCCTGGTAATGCATGGCCACCTTGACGACGAAGCGGAGGTTGGCCTCCACGAGCTGCCGCAGCGCTTCCTCATCCCCCTCCTGGATCCGCTTCGCCAGCTCCAGCTCTCGCTCCTTGGGCAGAAGGGAGATCCGGACGATCCGCTTCAAGTACCCCGCGAGCGCGTCGTCCGTGATCTCGTCGTAGAACTGCGCGGACCGGCGGGGCATCGCCCCTCCTTACCCCTTCTCCGGGTGGATCACCACAAACTGACTCCCCCCATCCCTCCACACCCGGAGGAGGATCCCCTTCTCCCCCGCGCGGCGCACCGCCGCCACGAACTCCTTACTGTTTCGCACTCTCTGGCGCCCGACCTCGAGGATGACGTCTCCGGCCCGCAGTCCCGTCCGGGCGGCGGGCCCCTCCGGGTCGAGCTCGGACACCACCACCCCCCCCGTCTCCTTGAGGCCGAATTGCTCCCGGAGCTCGGGCGTCAGGTCCTGCACCTTGAACCCGTACCGGGCAGCCCCCTGCTCGTCGGGCACCGCCGCCGCCACCGGCTCCTCCGCGGGCATCTCCCCCACGGCGAGCGTCAGGAACAGGTCGCCGCCCTCCCGCCGGACCTTGAGGTTCACCTGCTTGCCCGGGGGAACGGCCGCGACGAGCCGCTGGAGTTGGGACACCCCGGTCACCTTCGCCCCGTCCACCTCCAGGACCACGTCTCCCGCCTTCAGGCCCCCCTTCTCGGCCGGCCCGTCCTTCAGGACATTGGCGATCAGGACCCCCTCATCCGGCTTCACCCCGAACTGGGCCGCCAGGTCCTCCGTGAGGCTCTGGATCTGCACCCCCAGCCACCCCCGGACCACCCGGCCCTGGGCGATGAGCATGTCCTTGATCCCCTTGGCCATGTTGATGGGGATGGCGAACCCGATCCCCTGCCCCGCCGCCACGATGGCGGTATTGATCCCGAGGACCTCGCCCCGGACGTTCAGGAGCGGCCCGCCCGAGTTGCCCGGGTTGATGGAGGCGTCGGTCTGGATGAAATCCTCGTAGGCGGTGATCCCCACGTTGCTCCGGCCCGTGGCGCTGATGACCCCAACGGTGACCGTCTGGGACAACCCGAAGGGGTTGCCGATGGCAATCGCCCACTCTCCGATCCGGATCCGGTCCGAGTCGCCCAGCCGGGCCGGCGTGAGCCCCGTCGCCTTCTCGATCCGGATGACCGCCAGATCCGTCTTGGGGTCGGTCCCCACCACCTTCGCCTTGAAGGTCCGCTTGTCGGAGAGCGTCACCTGGATCTCGTCGGCCCGTTCGATGACGTGGTTGTTGGTCAGGATAAAGCCCTGCTGATCAATGATGACGCCCGACCCGAGGCTGCGCCGCTCCAGATCCCGCCGCGGCCCCTCGCGGAAGAAGCGCTCGAAGAAGTCGTCCCCGAAGAATTCCCGGAAGGGGCCGCGGAAGAAGGGGTCCACCTGGGGCCGGCGGGGCGGGCGCGCCTTCTGGGTCGTGTTGATGTTCACGACGGCAGGCTTCACCCGCTCCGCCACCTCGACGAAGGCCTCCTGCACCGCCTGGAGCGCTTCCAGCGAGGGCTTGGCCGCTCCGGGCCGCGGGAGAGAGAGGGTGGCGGCGACCAGGGCCGCGACCGCGAAGGCGCGGAGCAGGGCTGGCCAGATCCTGCGACGGGTGCGTGTCCTCATGCCCGCACTCCTTGCTCTCTACGCGAGACGAGGATTTCACCGTACCACACGCTTCGAGAGGGTGTCAACGGAGCGGCGGGTGGAACGAGGGATTGGGGGGTGGACCGTCGGGATTCGGGAGCGCGCGGGACGCCGCGGGGACCCTACTGCGGGGACGGCCGGAGGGGGCGGCTCCCCTCGAGCCGATACTCCAGGCCCTGCACCTGGTACCGCAGGGGCTGGCCCCAGGGATCGCGGAGCTGGCGGGCCGCAAGGTACCCGCCCTCGACCAGCGCCTCCAGGCGGGCCGGCAGGCGACCGGTGGTGAGCAGGTAGAGATGGATCCTTCCCTCCACCTCCCGGAGGTCGGCCTGGAGCTTGTGTTGGCGCAGGAGCTCCCACCCGGCCTCCCCCTTCCCTGCCGCCGGGAGGAGGAGGAGCGGGTCGTGCTGCCAGAGGCCGACCTGGGCGAAGAAGGCCGCGGCCAGGATGCCCACCACCAGGCCCCGGAAGAGCCAGGCGGGGGTTTCCCGCGGAGCCCGGGTGGCCTGCACAGTCTCCCGCTCCGCGGACCCCCCCGCCGCGAGCGCCAGCGCGCCATCGGCGATGAGGTCGGCGATGGCCTTGGCGGTGTCGAATTCCCCGAGGCCGCTCACCTCGGCGATGTCGCGCGCCGTGGCCTTCCCGTCCACCAGCTCCAGGACCAGCCGCTCGCCCGGCGTGAGCTTGTCCACCTCCAGCGCGCCGAGCCGCTCCTCGTCCTTTCGGACCGTGGACTCCATGGAGGGGAGGTGGCGCTGGATGAGGGGCCACTCATCCATCTGGCGGATGGCCTCCAGCAGGAGGTTCTCCGCGCTGATCGGGTCGATTCGGCCCTGGCTCAGGTCCACCGTGGGCAGCGCCGTGAACTGGTAGCGCCCGTCCCGCCACCGGAAGACCCGGTACAGCACCTCGCGCACCTTGGTTTCCACGACCCGCTGCAGCTCCAGCGGCGGGACGTCCCCCTGCTTCAGCAGGAGGTACACCAGGCCCTGCTGGGTCTCCCGCCGCTTCCGGGTCAGCTCCTCGACCAGCGTCTGGCTGATCAGCCCGCCCTTCGCCAGCGCCCGGCCAACCAGCTCGTCGAAGGCTTCCTCACCCGGGCTGGCCCAGACCACCATCCCGTCCACCAGGCTCACCGTCACGTGCTCCGTCTCTCGGCTCAGGGCCAGGAGCCCGGTCTTCTTCTGGTAGCCGATGAGCTGGAAGATGTCCGGCAGGTTGAAATCCTTGAGGGTTCCTTCCAGAGCCATCAGGCGGTCCCTTTCTTCCGGGCCCGAATCGACCAGCCATAGCAGGCCAGGACCACGAGGCCGCCGGCCAGAGCGAAGAGGTCCTCCGCCGGCTGGGGGAGGTGCAGGACGGGCAGGGCCCAGGGGAGCAGCAGACCCTGGAAGGCCGCCCAGAGGGCCGCGAGCAGCAGAAGGAAGCCCACCACGGCGGACCCGGTGTACAGGTGCCCGGCGCCGGGAAAGAGCAGGGAGAGGACGAACGCGAAGCGGCGCCCGCGCGCGAGATGCGCCTCGTGTTCCCGGACCCGCAACGTCTTGGTGGTCTCCCCGACCCCCTCCCGCTTGAAGGCGGCGGCGCATCGAGCACAGAGCCGCCCCTCCTTGAAGAAGCGCTGGCACTTCGGGCAGAAGGGTCTCCCGCACTTCTCGCAGGGGAGCGCATGCCCGCGCGCCCCCTGCACGAACGCCACGAGCCAGACGAGGAGCGCCGCCCCGCCGAGGACCCACGGCGCCGCCGTGAACGGGACGTAGGGGAGGCGCCCCCCCCAGAGGGCGCCGGCCAGCGCCTCGGTGTCCCGCGAGCCGGCCACGGCCACCCGCCAGAGCTCCTCGACCGGAACGGGAGCGTCCACCAGGACCCGATTCGCCCCGGCCTGGGTGGCGACCGCCAGCCGCCCCGCCAGCGCAGGGCGCCGCGCCACGGCGGCCTCGTAGCTCGCCTTCGCGCGCTCCACCTCGAGTCGCTCCGTCTGGAACTGGCTCAGGTTGAAGAGGGCGATGGGGTCATCCGGGCGGAACGCCAACGCCCGCTCGTAGGCCTGGCGGGCGCGATCCGGCTCGCCCTGCAGGAAGGCGATGTTCCCCAGGTTCACGTGCGCCGCCGGGAGGGACGGGGCGAGCGCCAGCACCCGCTGGTAGGTGGTGCGCGCCTCCTCCAACTCTCCTCGCCGGCGGTAAATGAGCCCCTGGGCCAGGAGGGGGAGGACCTCGGCCGGCTCCTGGGCCGCCCACCGGGTGACCGCCGTCAGCAGGCCCCGGCTCCGCCCACCCCGCTCGATCTCCATGAGGGCGGCCACCCGGGGAGAGGTGGTGGCGTCGTACAGGAGGGCCAGTCCGCTGGCACCGTCTGGCATGAGGGCGGTGAGGAGCAGAGCGACGGAAGCGACGATCCGCTCCCGGCCGCGGAGGTAGGCCGCCAGCAGCACCAGGGCGAAGCAGGAGAACCAGAGGGCCCCCAGGCCGAGGAGGAGGGGGAGGAGCAGGAGCACGAGGGCGGCCGCGCGCTGGGCCTCCGCGGAGAGGCGGAAGCGGGTCACCTCCGTGACGTCGTGATGCAGGAGGGGAAAGGTCCGGATCGCCAGCACGGCGGCCATGAGGAGAAGCGCGAGGGGCAGGGCGGTGAGCAGGGCCGCGAGGCCGTTCACGGCAATCGCGTAGCGGACCGGGAGGTCGGCGTAGAACCCCCGGAGGGCCCCGCCGATCGTGCGCAGGAACACGGGGTCGAGGAGGCGTCCCCGCCGCACGAAGAGGCCCGCCCGTGCCAGGTGGACCTCGGGGGACACCGGGTCGAACTCCGCCGCCAGGGCGAGGGTTTGCTCCGCCGCCTCCTTCTCCCCCGCGGCGGTGAGAGCGCGGGCCGCTTGCGTCAGCTCCTGCGCAACGAAGCTGAGCCGGTCCAGCCCGAGGTGGAGGCGGAGCAGGCGGAGGCGCTGCAGCTCCTGCTGCGCCTCCTCGTGGCGGTCCAGGGCCTGGAACACCTTCACGAGGCGCCAGCGGACGGCCAGGTCGTTCCCGGCCAGATCCGAGGCCCGCCGGTAGGCCCGGGACGCCCCCGCGGGGTCCTGACTCCCGGCGGCGACGATTCCCCAGGCGACCCACAGGAACGGGTTCTGCCCTTCCGCCCGCTCGACGGCCCGCAGGTGCTCGCGCGCGGGGAGCAGGGCTTCGGGCGGGACGGCCCCCGCCTCCCCGCGGGTCCGCGCCGCCAGGGCGGGGACCCCGTCGAACACGCGCGCGAAGGCCCGGGCCGCGTCCAGGACCTCCTCGGAGGCGAGCGGGGCGGCGGCAACCGGGGCAGCCCCGAGGAGCACGCCGGAAAGGGGGAGGGCAAGCAGGACGAGAAGGAAGCGAAGGGTGAGGCGCCCGGCGGAAAGGGGAGAGCGCCAGCCCCCGGGGCCGGGGCCCCCCGGGCCTCCGGGGGCGGACGGCCTGGGCTGAGGAGTCATCCCTTTGACGACTCTCCGTCGCGGGCGCCCGCCCCTTCCCGTGGGGCTGGCGTTTTCACGCCGGGTCCGCGACGCCACTCCTCTACCACCCGGGTGGCGGGAAGTCAACGGCGCCCGGGCAGAAGAGGGAACTCATGGAAAAGGCCCTTTCATGTATCCGATGGCTTTCAGGTAGCGCATCCGGAGATCATGCAGGATCCGTTCCAGGATGGCGGTCTCCTCCGGGGTGAGGTTCCCCTGTGTCTTGGCCTGGAGCATCGCGAGGATGTCGATCGTCCGGCGGGCCTGCTCTGGGTCCCTCTCGATGCCCCGCGCCGTGGGATCGGTCATCTCGCCCAAGTGGATGAGGGCGGTACTGGCCAGCATGACGATAAAATGACCGAACTCCATTGCCGCGGCATCCTGCGGCCCGCCCGCCCCTTCCGCCGCCTTCGCCTCCTCGGGCATGCTCCCCTCCCCCCTCACACTGCTCCATCCACCGCGAGCCCAAGCCCAGGGCAAGCGGGATCGCGCATCTCACCCCCGGGTGAAGGTCACGGTCACGCTGGCACCGCGCGCAACGTCGAGCGCGGCGGCCGCACTGCCGCCGGGCAGGAAGATCTCCAGCGTGCCGGCGCTCCCCACAATCGCCCCGGGGTGACCGGCTGGGGCCGCCGCGTAGGAGTCGGCCAGACCCCGGATGCGCTGGCCACCCACCGTCACCACCGGCACCCCGCGGTCGGGGTCGAACAGGGCCTGCGGGAGGTTCGTGATGAGGTTGCCGAACCGGTCCACGTGGAGAACCCGGCCGGCCGTCCCGCCGTCCGGGAGGGGCTCGGGGCGCGGGAGGTCGAGGCGGACCGGATCGCTGACCGGAGGACCCAGCGCGGCAACGGAGACGCCATTGGCCAGGTGCGCCGAGACCGGGGCGAAGACATCCCGGCCGTGGAAGGTGCGGCTGACCGGCCGTCGGAAGAACTCGGCCCGGGTGAGGGCGTGCAGCGCGGTCACTTCCCCCGCCTCCAAGACGGGGGTCAGCACTCCGTTATCCGGGACGACGAAGCGGCCGTGCCGTCCCTCGGCGGCCAGCGGGCGCCGGCTGCTCCCCACGCCCGGGTCCACGACCACCAGGTGGATGGTCCCCTGGGGAAACTCCCGCCAGGCGGTCTCCAGGAGGAAGGCCGCGACCGCCACCGCCTGGGGCGGGACCTCGTGCGTCAGGTCAACGAGATGTACGTGGGGCGCGATCCCCAGGATGACCCCTTTCATCACCCCCACGAAGGCGTCGGCGGTCCCGAAGTCGGTCAGGAGCGTGATGATGGGTCGGTCAGCCATCTCGGTTCTTGACTTTTCGCCGAAGCGCTTCTACAAATAGACGATCACTCTTTTCTGCCGCGCCGGGCCGAAGTGGCGGAACATGGCAGACGCGCATGATTCAGGGTCATGTGGGCGCAAGCCCGTGGGGGTTCAAATCCCCCCTTCGGCACCACGCGATCCGGCTTCCCCTCGCGAGCCTCTTGTCGCGGATCGAACCTCACCGGCGCCGTCCTGCGTCTCCCCTCCATAGGCTCCTTCGCTGAAAGCCGCACGCCTCCGAGGGAATGTATCCCCCCAGGGGCGTTCGTGTCTACAGGACAACGAGGGCCGGGGCGTTCGCCCGCCGCCCGGAGACATCCGCCAACTCGCCGTCGCTCGCGAGGTTGTCCGCCGCCTCCTCGGGCGGGTATACTATGTCTCCCGAGCGTGCTACCACCGGGAAGGCGGCGAGAAGATGGTCCGCCCAGAAGCCACCACGAACAAGCCGCCGACCCCGGAGCGCACTGCAGCCGGGAGGCGTGCCGATGGGAGAGGGATGAAATCGCTTGCGCAACGTCGGGCGGGCGGCCCCCGCCGCGCCCCTCCCCCGGAGGATGGTTGGGCCGACTGGCCGGATGAGAAGCTCCTCGACCTCCGGATGTGCGATCTGCCCCTCCAGATCGAGGGGTCCGAGCTCGAAGCGCGGATCGCCCAGCTCTCCCGGGAGCTCGAGGACCGGGGGCTCAGCTTCCGGCCCCATTTCTGGCTCTCGGACGACTGGTTCAGCCCCGACGGGGTTCCCGGGGTCGCCCTCCCGTTCTACCTGGCCCACCCCCGGCTGGCGCGGCTCGAGCTCAACCAGATCCTCGAGATCGAGGGGGGGACTCCCGAATGGTGCATGCAGATCCTCCGCCACGAGACCGGGCACGCCATCGACAACGCCTATCGGCTGCGCCGTAAGCGGCGCCGGCAGGAGGTCTTCGGCAGGTCTTCCCAGCGCTACCCCGAGTACTACACGCCCAGACCGTACAGCAAGAGCTTCGTCCTCCACCTGGATACCTGGTACGCGCAAAGCCACCCGGATGAGGACTTCGCCGAGACCTTCGCGGTGTGGCTCACCCCTAACTCCATGTGGCGGGAGCGGTACGCCGACTGGCCTGCCCTGCGGAAGCTGGAGTACATGGACGAGGCCATGCGGGAGATCGCCGCCCGCAAGCCCGTGGTGCGGCCCCAGGCGCGCGTCGATCCTCTCCCCCGCCTCCGGAAGACCCTGCGCGAGCACTACACCGAGAAGCGGAAGCGCTACGGCCTCGCCTACCCCGACTTCTAAGACCGGGATCTCCGGCGGCTGTTCTCCGACGCGCCGGCCTTCGGCAACAATCAGACGGCGGCCTCCTTTCTCCGCCGCATCCGCAAGGAGGTCCGGCGCAAGGTCGCCGGCTGGACGGGAGAGTACCAGTACACCATCGACCAGGTCCTGGAGGACATCATCGCGCGCTGCCGGGAGCTCAGCCTGCGGCTCGCCGGGCCCGAGGAGCAGGCCAAGCTCGATTTCACGATCCTCCTGACCGTCCAGACGATGAACTACCTCCACAGCGGCCGCCACCGGGTCGCCCTATGAAGACCCTTCGCGTCCTGGTCCTGATGCACGAGGCGCTGGTCCCGCCCGACGACCCCGCGGGGGCGGACCTGGCCACGGTGAACTGGAAGACCGAATTTGACGTCCTCACCACCCTGCGCAAGATGGGCCACGAGGCCAAGCCGGTGGGGGTGGGGAGCGACCTGGCGGTCATCCGTCAGGCCATCGAGGAATGGAAGCCGCACATCGCCTTCAACCTCCTGGAGGAATTCGACGGCGTGGCGGTCTACGATCAGAACGTCGTGGCCTACCTCGAGCTGCTCCGGCTCCCCTACACCGGTTGCAACCCCCGGGGGCTCATGCTCGCCCGCGATAAGGCCCTCTCCAAGAAGGTCCTGTCCTACCACCGGATCCCCGTCCCCGAGTTCGCGGTCTTCCCCCTGAGACGCGCGGTCAGGCGGCGCAAGCGGCTCGCCTTCCCGCTCATCGTGAAATCCCTCTCCGAGGAGGCCTCGACCGGCATTTCCCAGGCGTCGGTGGTGGACACCGAGGAGAGCCTGCGCGAGCGGGTGGCCTTCGTCCACAAACGCATCGGAACCGACGCCATCGCCGAGCGCTATATCGAGGGGCGGGAGCTCTACGTGGGGGTGCTGGGCAATCTGCGGCTGCGGGTCTTCCCGGTGTGGGAGCTGTTCATGGACGGGATGCCCGAGGAGGTCCGGCGCATCGCGACGGCGCACGCCAAGTGGAGCCCGAAGTACATGGAGAAACACGGCATCAAGTCCGGCCCGGCCCGGGAGCTGGCCGAGGGACTACCGGAGCGCATCCAGCGCCTGGCCAAACGCGTCTACCGTGCCCTGAATCTCAGCGGCTACGCCCGCCTCGACGTCCGGCTCGACGCGACCGGCCGGGTCTATGTCCTCGAGGCGAACCCCAACCCCGAGGTCGCCCACAGCGACGACTTCGCCCGATCGGCGGAGAAGGCGGGCCTCCCCTACGACGCCCTCCTCCAGCGCATCCTCGCCCTCGGCCAGCACTGGCAGCCCGACCGGCCTGGGTAGCCGCGAGCCGCGCCGGGGATCACCGGTCCGGGAGGCGGGTGGACGGGGGGGAAGCCGCTTCGGCCGCGGTCCCGGGGTCGGCCAGCGCCTTATCCAGGTAGCCCTTCAGGCTCCCGTACACCACCTCCCCCGTCCGCATCGCCCGCCCGGCATCCCCCTCGGTGTAGGAGCGGGACGGGATCCAGATGGGAAGATCGGGCCGCTGGAAGAGCGGGAACCGGACCCGCGCCCCGTGCCGCTCCAGGGAGTCGATCCCCCGGACCAGGTCGTCCATGTTGCTGAAGTTCTCCTGATAGACGGCGGCAAAGAGGGCCGAGAGGTTGTGATCCACGGTCCGGATGTTCTTCAGCGAGAGGCAAGCCTTGACGATCTTTTCGACGGCCTGCTGGATGAAATAAATCGTGCGGCTGTGGTACTCGGTCCCGGAAAGGAGCTGGGCGATCCGGTAGTCCACCTCGCTCTCGATCAGGAACGCGCGCGCGATCTCGCGGCCTTCGTGCATCGCCACTCCCTCCCCCACTACTCTTCCGTCCCCGGCGCAAAGACCCGGGCGATCTCATCCCGGGCGAACACCGGGAGGGGCCCGGCTCCCCCCGGCCTCACCAACGTCACCCCCTCCTCCGCGGGCACGACCTGCCCGATCCGCCCCGCCAGGATCCCGTTCTCCTGCAATGCCCGCACCAAGTCCGCGGCGGCGGCCTCGGGGCAGGTCACGAGCAGGGCCCCCGAGGCGATCGTCCCGAGCGGATCCAGGCCAAACTCCTCGCAGAGCGTGGCGGCTTCGGGCAATATCGGAATGGCCTCCTCCTCGATTCGCAGCCCGACGCCGGCCGCCGTAGCCAATTCGGACAGGCCGGTGGCCAGCCCCCCCTCGGTCGGATCGTGCATCGCCGTGACCGGCGCGGCGGCAACCGCCACCCGCGCATCCCGCAGGACCCCGATCCCCGGCTCCCGGAGGTACCCCCGCGCCCGGGCGAGAAAGGCCTCCCCGTAGCCCCGGGCGCGCAGGCGCGGGGCACACTCGCGGGCGAGCAGCGCGGTCCCCTCGATCGCGATCCCCTTCGTCAGGATGACCGCGTCCCCGATCCTCGCCCCCGCCGTCCGGATGACCCGGTCCGCCGGCGCCTCCCCCACCATCACGCCGATGGCGATCGGGCGGGGAAGGCCGGCGGTGACCTCCGTATGGCCTCCGATCAGGGCGACCCCGATCTCCTCGCAGGCGGCCACGACCTCTGCGAAGAGCGCCTCGGCCAGCGCGCCGTCCGCCTGCCCCTCGGGGAGGAGCAACGCCACCCCGAACCAGCGGGGCTCGGCCCCCCGGACCGCCACGTCGTTCGCGTTCACCGTGACGACGTAGTAGCCGATCTCGTCCGTCGCGAACGTGATCGGGTCCAGCGTCAGGACCAGGCAGCGGTCCCCCATCGCCAGGACGGCCGCATCCTCCCCCACCGCCGGGCCGACCAGGACGCGCGGATCCCGCGCCGGGATGCCGCGGAGCAGCCGGGCCAGGAGGGCCGCAGGGAGCTTCCCCGCCGGGAGGAACCTCCGGCCCCCCCGTGGTCTCGGCAGAGCCACCTCGCGGCCGGCCCCGGCCACTGCGCGCGGCGCCCGCCCCCCGGGCTTCCGCGTCACATCCCCTCCGGGAAGAAGAAGGGGGCCGGGGTGATCAGGAGCAGGAGCAGGGCGAAGGCGCCCAGGGCGAGCCAGCGGCGGCCCGGATTCAGCGGCGTCACGTCGTCCAGGGGGGGTGGGTGCTGGAAGCCCATCGCCATCGCCAGGACCGCCCAGACGAGCCAGCCCGGCCAGAAAAGGATGCCGAGCGTCACCAGCAGCCCCGCCGTCCCCATCGCCACCTGCTTGTGCCGGCGGCCGAGCAACGCGTAGGCGATGTGCCCCCCGTCCAGCTGCCCGACCGGAAGCAGATTCAGCGCCGTCACGAAGAGCCCGATCCAGCCGGCGAAGGCCACCGGGTGCAGGAGGATGTCGAGGCCCTCGGGGACCGGGCCGACGGCGATGGCCTGGAGCGCGAGAAACAGGAGCGACGTCCCGAGCCCGACGCCCGCGCCCTGGGCCGGCACGATGGTCGAGAGGCGCAGCCCGACGAGGACAGCCGGGATGGCCAGGACGAGGCCGGCGAGCGGGCCCGCGATCCCCACATCCAGGAGAGCCTTCCGATCGGTGACCGGGGATTTCATCCGGATGAAGGCGCCGAAGGTCCCGAGGCCGACGGGGGCCGGGATGAAATACGGCAGCGTGACCCGGATCCCGTAGGCCCTCGCCGTGAAGTAGTGGCCCAGCTCGTGGACCCCCAGGATGGCCAGGAGCGTGGTGGCGAAGGGAAGTCCGGCGGCCAGCGTCGCGGGGTCACCCAGCGGATCCGCGCCCTGGTGGAGCGCGCCGACGAACAGGGTCGTCAGCAGCGTGGCCAGGAACAGGGCCAGGTTCGGCCACGGCTCCGTGAGCCACGGCCTCCTGCGGGGCGCCGCGCGCAGCAGGACGAGCTCCTCCCGGCTCCGGAGGAGGGGATGGTAGCCGAGGGGACCGAACCGGCTCGTCAGAACCCGCACCGCGGTCTCCGGGGACGCCAGGAGGATCCCCCGGAACCGGATGGCCGCGTCCTGGACCTGCAGCTCTTCCACCAGGAAGACGTCGCCGAGCAGGCGGGCCAGCTCCGAGGCAGGATGCTGGGAGGCGTCCGGCTCGGTCACGTTGTCTCCCGCGCAGGGGAGGAGGTCCCGGGCGCAGGGGCCGGCGCCGGCAGGTGCGTCCCCACCCGGGCGAGGAAAGCCGCCGCGACCACGGTGCAGGCTACGGCGAGGCCGAAGGCGGCCCGGTACGATCCCGTCGCATCGAAGACCGCTCCGCCGAGCCAGGGGCCCAGGGCCATCCCGAGCCCCTGCCCCACCGAGATCACCCCGAAGATGGCGCCGTAGGAGTGCCCCCGGTACAGCTCGGCGGTCAGCGCGGAGATGATGGGCCCGCGCGCGCCGAAGGTGAGGCCGAAGAGGAGCGCGTAGGCGTAGAGGGGCCAGAGGACCGGGGGGCCCGGCGCGAAGAGGAGGGCCAGAATCCCGAGGGCCGTCAGGGCATAGGTCAGGATGCCCGTGGCCGCCCGGCCGAAGCGGTCCGAGAGGGCGCCGAAGCCGAACCGCCCGACCGAGCTCAGCCCCCCCACGATGCCGAAGATGGCCACCGCCATGAGTTGCCCGTAGCCCCGATCCACGGCATAGACCACCTGGTGGGTCGTGACGGCGAACATCCCGACCGGCGTCAGGAAGAAGACCAGCAACAGGTACCAGAGGGTGCGGGTCCGCAGGGCCTCGCGGAGCGTCCACCCTCCAGCGGTCTCGGCCATGACCGTCGCCGTCGCCGAGCCTGGCGCCCGGAGGGCTCCCGGTCGCGGGAGCAGGACCGTCGTCAGCGGGAGGAGCAGCACCGCCGCGAGGACGGCCAGGGCGACGAAGGCCCCGCGCCACGTGAGGGCGGCGATGAGGGCCTGGGCCAGGGGGCTCAGCAGGAACACCCCGAGGCCGACGCCGGCGAAGGCCATCCCGATCGCCGCCCCGCGGGTCCGGGGGAAGGCCTGGGCCAGGAGGGTCGACTGGGGGACGCTCCCCACGCACCCCACCCCGAGGGCGACCAGGATGCCGAACGTGAAGGCCAGGTCGGTGAGGTCACGCGCAGCAGCGCTGAGGAGCAGGCCGCCCGCCAGCAGGATGGCGCCGACCGGGAGCAGGATGCGGGGGCCCGAGCGGTCCATGCAGGTACCGATCAGGGGGGAGATCGCGCCTCCCACCAGCATGTGGAGCGAATAGATGGCGGCGGTCGGCCCACGGAGGCCGCCGAACTCGGAGAGCAGAGCCACATAGAAGATCGGGAAGGTGTAGGAGAGCCCGTAGGCGACCGCCAGGGTGAGGAAGCTGACGGCCAGCGTCCGCGCTGGCCCCCTCTCGCCTGGCCGCCTCTCCCCATGCGCTGCCCGCGCCCTCCACCACAGCGCGTGCTGCATCTCGTCTGGGGTTATAGCACGCGCCCCGGGAGCAGTCAAAGGGGTCCCAAGAGGGGGTGCCGGCGGCGACCGCTCAGGGGAGGGGCATGGGGAAGAGGGTCCCGGCGAGCCAGGCGGCGAGCTGGTCGGCGTAGTACGGGGAGGCGGGATCGCCCGAGACCCCCCCCGGGATGACCCAGCCGGCCTCGTCCGGATTCCCCAGGTCCACCACCTGTCGGTAGGAAGGGCCCGCGAGAGGCTCGAAGGGAGCGCTGAAGAGATAGGCGCTCATGTTGACGGTCATGCCGTCGCCCGGCATTTCGATCGGGCCCCGGTTGAAAGCGAAGAGGCCGGACAGGATCCGGCCGAGCCACCCCGTCTGAGGCATCAGGGGATGTCGGACCGTCAACTGGTGCAGCCGTCCCCACCGCCAGGCGGCCGCGTCCGGCCCCAGGCGTTCCCGGAGAAATTCCAGTGCCTCCTCGAGTGTCTCCTGGAGCAGGGAGGGAAGCGGCGCGGGGAGCGCCGTCGGCTCCCCGTCGAGCAGCAAGGCGTCCAGGAGGGCGGCCGAAACGTGGTTGACCGCGAAGAGGCGTGCTGCCAGCCCGGGCCGCAGCGCCTCGAGGGGCGCCCGCAGAACCTTCTCGCGGAGGCGCCAGTACCAGGCGTGAAAGAGGGCCGCTTGGCTGCTTTCCGCTGAAACCCGTCCGTCCCAGATGATCAGCCGATCGGCGGCCGCGCGCGCCTCTCCCTCCAGGGCATCGCGGTGCGGCGCAAGGCAGCGCCCGATGAGCAGCAGGGCTTGGAGCGAGACGGTGTCGGTCTGGAGGCGCCGGCAGGCCTCGGTCCGCGCCACGGGCATCTCCCGCAGGACGCCCAGGATCCGGCTGGCCCGGTACGCGGGCTCCCAGAGCGTCGTGAGGTACGGTCCCGCCTCGCTCGCGCGATTATTGGCGCTGACCAGGAGTCCCGATGCCGGGTTGACGACGTGCGGCAGCTCCTCGAAGTCGAGGAACCCCTGCCAGGAGGTTGCGGGGTCGGCGCCGTCCAGAGGAAGGGAGCCATCCCCCGGCCGGGACCGCCTCGGGAAGCGCCCGGCGACGAAGGCGCCGATGTTCCCCGCTGCGTCGGCGACGAGGACGTTCTGGGGGGCGAGCCCGAATTCCCGCAGCGCCTCCCGGAACGCCGCCAGGTCCAGAGCGCGGTTCATGGCCAGGAGCGCATCGAAGCTTTGCGTCGGCACCATCCCGGTCCACGCGAGGGAGAGGGGGCCCAGCGGCCCGGCGTCCAGGAGGTCCGAGATGAGGGGACAGCGCCCCGGGAACCGGCGGACGAAGCGGAGCCTGACCCGCCGCGGGTCCGCCTCCCCCCGCACCCGCACCGCCACCTCCTCGACCTCGAGCGGCTCCCAGCGGTCCGCGCGGCGCGCCGCGACGGGCGGACCGGGCGCCAGCGTCTCCCGGTACAGGTCCACGTCGTCGGGGAGAGCCGCCGTCATCCCCCAGGCGAGGGAGGGGGTCCGGCCGATGGCGACCCCCGGGACGCCGGGCACGGCCACCCCGGCGACCCGGTAGGGCCCGCCCCGGAGGCAGACCGGCAGCCAGATGCCGGGGAGACCGAGCGGGAGGTGCGGGTCGGTGGCCAGAACCGGCTTCCCGCTGGCGCTCCGCGCCCCCGACACGACCCAGGCGTTGCTCCCCACGAAGCCGGCTGACCATCGGAATTCGCCAAGAGCGGCCCCGGGTGCCGGGAGGCGGGCGGGCGGGGGGCCGGTGAGGGTGGGGCTCCACGCCGGAGGGGAGGGGAGGAGCGGGGGCCCCTTCCGCAGGAGGGCGATCTCCCCCAGCACCAGCTCGGCGCGTAGCGCGATAGTCAGGCGCCACGCCACGAGGCGGCCCACCGCAAGCGAGTCTGCGGGGCGCCACGGCTCGGGGGTATAGCCCAGAAGGGCGCACTCGATCGGCCAGGCGCGGCGCGCCTCCGCCTCCGCGAAGTACGCGTTCACGCCGGACGCGTAGGCGGCGAGGGCATCCCGGGTCTCGACGGAGGCCGCGGCGGCTTCGGCTACGGCCGCCGCCTCGAGGCCGAGGGCCCGATGGAGCAGGTCCATCTGGAGGAAGACCTCCCCGGGCAGCTGGAGGCTCCTGGCCTCAGGCGTCCCCTGTCCCGGACCGAGGATCTCGGCGAGCCGGCCGCACGCGACACGGCGGTAGAGGTCCATCTGGAAGAGCCGCTCCGAAGCGGTCACATACCCGAGGGCCAGGAACAGGTCCTCCGAGTCTCGCGCCTCGATCGTGGGGACGGCCCGGGCATCCCGAAACAGCCGCACGCCAGCCCGCTGCCCCGGGAGCTGGAGGGGGCCGGGGGGAACCGGGAGGCGGGGTGGCGGCAGGAGGCCGCACCGGCGGCCCAGCGCCTTCCCGAGGATCCGCAGGCGGAGGGAGAGCGGAAGAGAGCCGGGCACTAGGAACCGCCCCGGAGCCCGGACAGGCCTCCGAGGTACTCGAAGGAAGCGATGATGTTGAGCCGGTCCAGGCCCATGACCTCCGGGAGAGGGGCGTACGGAGCGGCCAGCCGAATAGCCTCCAGCGCGGCATCGTCCAGGATGGAGACGCCGGAGGAGTCGGCCAGATGGAGGCGGGTGAGGCGGCCGTCCCGCCGGATGGCGAACTCGATGACCAGTCTGCCCGCGAGACCACGCTCCTGGGCCAGCAGCGGATAGCGCCACCGCCGCTCGATCCGCCGCTTGATCTGCTCGAGGTAGGCGGCGTATTCGTGCGCCCGGGACTCGAGCGTGACGGTCGCCTCGCGGCCGCTCCCCTCCCCCGCCTGCCCGGCGTCGTAGGGACCGGGCACGGGCGAGACGAGCGCCCGGTTCCCGATGCGGTCGAGTTGCTCCCGCAGCGAGAGTCGCGCGCCCTGCGACGGCTCCCGCGACGGGGACGGCGCCGGGGGAGGGACCACCGGCACGGGCGGCGCCGCAGCCTGCGGCGGTGGGGCTGGGGCCAACGGCGCCACCCGGGCTTCCGGCGCGGGGCGCGCCTCGAGCACTCGGGGCGGCGTCGTCTCTCTCGGGAGACCCGGCGCGGCTGGCAGGGGGCTCGCGGGCAAGCGGGGCGTCCCGCGGCTCCCGGCCGAGCCGATGGGCCCCGTCCCAGGACCGGGGGCCTTCGCGCGGCTGCTCGCCCGGCCGATCACCTTTGCCCCGGGGGGAGGGCTCTCGGGGCGCGCTGGCGGAGGTTGTTCTACGAGAGGGCCGGCCGGCGGCTCGACGAAGCGGACCCGGAGGGGACTGCCGTTCGGCAGCGGGTCGGGGAGCGGCCCGAACTGCAGGACGCTCAGAAACCCGGCATGGAGGAGGGCGGAGGCGGCCAGGAACCGGAGGAGGGGCTGCTCCCTCAGGGTCATCCTCGCCCCCCGCGACGCCCCGCCTTCCGGAGCCGCACGGACCGCTCCAGAATCTCCGCGGCGTGGCGGCGGGGAAGATCCGAGTCCCCGGCGGCACCGAGCATCCGGGCCACCTCGGTGATCCGGTCCTCCCCTTCGAGGCGGCTGAGCGACGTCTCGGTCCGCCCCCCGCGGGTCCGCTTCTCCACCCGATAGTGGGCGTCGGCCATCGCCGCGATCTGGGGCAGGTGCGTGACGCAGAGGACCTGGCGCCCGGCGCTCACGCCCGCCAGTTTCCGTCCCACCACCTCGGCCGTCCCGCCCCCGATCCCGCTGTCCACCTCGTCGAAGATGAGGGTCGGCGTGTCATCGGCCTCGGCGAGCATCCCCTTCAAGGCCAGCATGATCCGGGACAGCTCCCCTCCCGAGGCGACCTTCGCCAGCGGACGGACCTCCTCCCCCGGGTTCACGCTCAGGAAAAACTCCGCCTCCTCCAGGCCCGACGGCCGGAGCGGCACGGGCCTGCCCTCCTCGGCCGGCTCGCGGTGGAAGCGGACCTGGAACGCCGCCCGGGGCATCCCGAGCTCGCGCAGCTCGGCCAGAACCCCCTCGCCGAGCTTCGCCGCCGCGGCGTCACGCTTGCGGGAGAGCCGGCGGCCGCGCTCCAGGAGATCCGCGAGGAGCCGGGCCTCCTCGGCGGCCAGGGCCTTCAGGCGCTCCGGCGCCTCCTCGATCCCTGCCAGGTCGGCCGCGGCGGCGGCGCGCGCCTCGAGAGCCGCAGCGACGCTCCCCCCGTACTTGCGCGCGAGGCGCTCGATGGCGTGCAGCCGGGTCTCGATCGCCTCCAACCGCCCGGGATCGAATTCGAGCTTGGAACGATACCGACGCACCTCTGCCGCCACGTCCTTGAGGAGCGCCTCGGCCTGGCCGCAGGATTCCTGGAGCGGCTTCAGGTTGGGGTCGAAGCGGGCTCCCTCGGCCAGGCGGGCCGCGACCGCCTTGAGGCGGGCCAGGACCGCTCCCTCCTCTCCCTCCAGGATCCCGTAGGCCGCCTCCACCACCGCGAAGAGGCGCTCGGCGTTGGCGAGGATCAGGCGCTCGGCGCGCAGCCGCTCTTCCTCCCCGACTTCCAGGAGGGCCGCGTCGATCTCCTTCACCTGAAACGCGAGGAAGTCCCGCCGGGCGGCCTGCTCGCGGGCGGCGCTCTCCAGGGTTGCCTGCTCGCGCCGCACCGCCTCCCACGCCAGATACCGCTCCCGGAAGGCGGCGGCCTCCGCCGCCGTCCCGCCGAAGAGGTCCAGCAACTCCAGGTGCCGCCGCGGGCTCAGCAGGAGCCGCCCCTGATGCTGGCCGTGGATATCCACGAGACACTCCCCGAGGACGCGCAGCGTCGCGGCCGGGACCATCTGGCCGTTCGCGTAGGCCCGGCCCTTCCCGTCCCGCGGCAGGAGGCGGCGCAGGATGAGCACGCCGTCCTCGGGCGGCGCGAGCCCCGCCTCGGCGAGAGCGGCCGAGACGGCCGGAATGCCGGAGACATCGAAGGCGGCCTCCACGGCCGCCTCCGCCGCGCCGGTCCGGATGAGGTCCGGATCGCTGCGCGCTCCCAGCGCCAGCGTCAGGGCGTCGATGACGATGGACTTCCCCGCCCCCGTCTCCCCCGTGAGGGCCGTCAGCCCGGGCCCGAACTCCGCCCGGACCTCTTCCACGAGAGCGATGTTCCGGATGTTGAGCTCGCGAAGCATCCCGTTACCGCTCGCCCCACTTCAGCTTGGTGCGCAGGACCTGATAGTAGGACTTCTTCGGGGAGGCGACGAGGGCAATCTGCTCCTGGGCCCGGCGGACCTCCACCACGTCCCGGTAGCGGAGGGGGAACCCGGCCTGGCCGTCCAGCGTGAGGAAGACCTCCTCCCCCTCCGAGCCCTGCACCACCTCGATCTTGGATCCCGCGGGGAGGACGGCGGGCCGGTTGGTGAGGGTGTGCGGGCAGATCGGGATGAGGATCAGCGCCTCCACGGCGGGATGGACGATCGGGCCGCCGGCGGAGAGGCAGTAGGCGGTGGAACCGGTGGGCGTCGCGAGGATGAGCCCGTCGGCCCGGTAGGTGGTGACGTACTCGCCGTCCATGTAGGTCTCCAGGTCCACGATCCGGGCCATCGCCCCCTTGTTGATCACGGCATCGTTCAGCACCGTGTACTCGGCGACCCGCGCCCCCTCCCGGTGCACGTGAACCTGGAGCATCATCCGGCGGCTCACCCGGAGCTCCCCGCCGAGTATCTCTCCGAGGAGGGGGAAGAGCTCGTCCAGGGTGATCTCGGTGAGAAAGCCGAGCCCACCGAGGTTCACCCCCAGGATCGGGACGTCCCGGCCCGCCACCAGCCGAGCCACCGACAGGAGGGTTCCGTCGCCGCCGAGGACGATGAGGAAGTCCACCCGGCCCGGCAGGTCGGGCTTGGGGATTCCGGCCTCGGGCATCTCGGCCAGGGCCGCCGTGTCCTGGTCGAGGAGGATGGTCCGCTCCCGCGCCTTCAGCCAGGGGATCAGCTGTCGGAGGACGTCGCGGGCCTCCGCCTTGTGCGGCTTGACCACGATCCCGATCGTCTTCAGCTCGCGCCGGCTCATGCGGCTACCGCTCCCCCGATGGGGACCTCCTCCCGGACGATCGCGTACAGCATCTGATCAATCGTCTGCCCGTCCTTCGTCACGCTCTTCCGCAACCGCCCCTCGCAGGTGTAGCCCGCCTTCTCGAGCACCCGCATGGACGCGGGGTTCCACTCGAAGACGCTCGCGAAGACCCGGCAGACGTCGAAGGTGGCGAATGCGAAGTCCGTCATGGCGCGCACCGCCTCCGTCATGATCCCGCGCCCCCAGAACGGCTCGGCCAGCCAGAACCCGATCTCGGCCGAGCGGCGGAAGACGTCGGTCTGGAGCTCCAGCCCGATCCCTCCGACCGCCTCCTCCCCCACGGCGATGGCGAAGTGGGTCTCGGGCACCATCCCGGTGGCCCGGCCGATCCACTCCTCGGCGTCCCGCGCCGTGTACGGGTGCGGGAACCGGTCCCGCAGGTTGCGCCACACGCGGCGGTTGTTCGCATACCGGACCAGCGCAGCGGCATCCCCCGGCCTCCAACTCCGGATCGTGCTCCGCGTCAGGCGGAGTTCCACTGACGTTCCATGCCGCTCGCGCCCCCGCCGCCCCTACCGGCGGCGCGCCACCGGGACCTCCGGGATCACCGACCCCAAGGCCGCCGCGAGGTCGAGCCGCTCCCCGCCCCCGGCGAGGTGGAGGAGGAACTCCCGGTTCCCCTTCGGCCCGAGGAGGGGCGAGGCCGTGAGCCCCCGAACCGTGAACCCGGCCGCGGCCGCCGCCTCCGCCACCCTCCGGACCGCCGCCCGGTGCTTCTCCGGCTCCCGGACGACCCCCCCCTTTCCCACCTGCCCGCGCCCCATCTCGAACTGGGGCTTCACCAGCGCCACCACCTCCCGGGGGGAGGCCAGGAGCGGCGGCAGGACCGGGAGGATGAGCGCGAGCGAGATGAACGCGAGATCCGCCGTTGCCAGGCTCGGGACCTCCGGCAGGTCCGCCGGCCTCAGATGCCGGACATTGGTCCGCTCCAGGAGGCGCACGCGGGGATCGGCCCGCAAGCGCGCATCGAGGAGCCCCGTCCCCACGTCCACCGCGATCACGGACGCGGCCCCGGCCCGGAGGAGACAGTCGGTGAAGCCCCCCGTGGAGGCCCCCAGGTCCAGGCAGACCCGCCCGGCGACCGCGATCCCGAACACCTCGAGGGCGTGGGCCAGCTTCACGCCCCCGCGGCTCACGTAGGGGTGGGGCGGGCCCGCCACCTCCAGAGGCGCATCCGCGGGGAGGAGGGCGCCGGCCTTCTCCACCCGCACGCCCCCGCTCTGCACCGCCCCTGCCATGATCAGGGCCCGCGCCTTCTCCCGGGTGGGAGCGAACCCCCGCTCGACCAGGAGCAGGTCCAGGCGGCGGCGGGCCGCCCCGGGCCGCACGCTAGCCTTCCTCCTCGTCCTCCTCCGCCTCGGCCTCGCCGAAGGGGACCTCCCGCAACCCTCCCTGCTCGTCCCGGAGGAGGAGGCTCACCTTCCGCTCCGCCTCCTCGAGTCGCGTGGAACAGAGGCGGGTCAGGCGTACCCCCTCCTCGAAGAGGCTGAGGGCGTCCTCCAGGGGGAGATCCCCTCCCTCCAGGCGGGCCACGACGGCCTCGAGGCGGGACAGGGCCTCCTCGAACTTCAGCGCCGGCGGCTCGGCGTCGGGGACGGACATGCGCGGGCTCCCTTCCCGCCGCGCGGGCCCGGCGTCACGGCCGGCTGGCGCGGGCGGGACGAACAGAGGGACCTGGGACGGCTCGTCCGCCACGTCACCCTCCCTCCGCCGGGAGCGCCGTGCTCTCCACGCGGCAGGCGAGGCTTCCCCGGTGCAGGAGGACGCTGACCGCCTCCCCGGGCCGGACGGCACCGGCGTCCTTCACGATGCGGAGATCGGGCAGGAGGCGGGTGATGCTGTAGCCCCGCGCCAGGATCGCCAGGGGGCTCAGCGACTCGAGCTTCCCGGCCAAGGCGCGCAGGTCCCCCTCCCAGAGCTTCACGCGGGTCCGGATGGCTCCCCATAACGTCTCGGCGGCGGCCGCGACCCGCTCCCGCTGGCGGCGGACGCGCTCCACCGGACTCACGAGGCCGAGGTGCCGCGCGAGGGAGGTGAGGCGCTGACGCCCCGCCTCCACGCGGTGGCGCAGGGCGGTTTCCAGGCGGGAGGTGAGGTCATCGAGACGCTGGGCCAGCTCGGCCTTGTGCGCCACGACCAGCTCGGCGGCGGCGGAGGGCGTCGGCGCCCGCAGGTCGGCGACGAAGTCCGCGATGGTGAAGTCCGTCTCGTGGCCCACCGCCGAGATGACCGGGACCTTGGAGGCCGCGATCGCCCGGGCGACCCGCTCCTCGTTGAAGGCCCAGAGGTCCTCGATGGAGCCGCCCCCGCGCCCGACGATGAGGACGTCCAGGTCTCCGCGCGCGTTGAGCACCTCGATCCCGGCCGCGATCTCCCCGGCCGCCTCCTCCCCCTGGACGCGCGCGGGGTAGATCACGACCTCGACGTTGGCGAAGCGCCGGTCAATGATGTTCAGCATGTCCCGGATCGCGGCGCCGCTCGGGGAGGTCACGATGCCGATCCGACGCGGCAGCCGGGGGATCGGGCGCTTGCGGGCCTCGTCGAAGAGCCCCTCGGCGGCCAGGCGCGCCTTGAGCTGCTCGAAGGCGAGCTGCAGCGCTCCGAGACCCTTCGGCTCCATGTGCTCGACGTAGAGTTGGTACTCCCCGCGGGGCTCGTAGACGCCGAGGGAAGCCCGGACGAGGACGCTGAGGCCGTCCTCGGGCCGGAACTTGAGCCCCCGGTTTGCCGTCCGGAACATGACGGCGCGGATCTGGCTCCCCGCGTCTTTCAGGGTGAAGTACATGTGGCCGGAGGCGTGGTGCTTGAAGTTACTGACCTCGCCTTCGACCCAGAGGGTGGGATAGGTGCCTTCGAGGAGGGCCTTCAGTTCGGCGGTGAGGGCGCTGATCGTGTAAACATGCGGCGCCGCGGGCTCCATCAGCGCCCTTCTTAACACAGGGGATAGGCGAAGTCAAACCGATTCCCGGCCAAAACCGCTGGCCTCCCGGGGCCGGAAGTGGTAGGGATGACCGGCTGCGGGGGCCCGGGGCCGCTGGGGCCCGCAGAGGAGGGGACGTGCTGAAGGGCGAAGAGCTCAAGGGGGCGGGCCTCGCCGTGGCGGCCACCGCCTGCTTCTCCACGGGGGCGGTCCTGGTTCGGTTCGCCCAGGCGCTCTCCCCTTTCGAGGTGACCGCGTTCCGCCTCCTGCTGGGGGCGGTGTTCGTGGGGGCGGCGGCGCGGGTGTGGCGCATCCCCCTCGCGCTGGCAAAACCCCTTCGACTGCCGGTCCTCGGCGTGGGCCTCGTGGCCGCCCTCCACTTCCTGACCTTCATCACCTCCCTCTACTACACGAGCATCGCCCATGCGCTCACCCTCACCTATACGGCGCCCGCCATGCTGGCCGTCGCCTCCTGGATCTTCCTGGGGGAGCGCCTGCGCCCGCGCCAGGTGCTGGGGATCCTCCTCACGGTAACCGGCATCGCGCTGCTGGCCGGCTTCGAGCCCACCCTCACGCGGCGGATGCTGGGAGGGGACCTGCTGGCCCTGGGAGCGGCGGCCTCATTTGCCGCCTACTCCTTCCTGGGCCGGCACCTGCGAGGCGCCCTGCCCCTCCTCCGATACGTCTTCTGGCTGTACCTCACCGCCGGGCTCATCGCGCTGCCGGCCGCGGCGGCGACCCTCACGGCCCCCTACCAGGTCGGGGCGCTCTTCGCCGTCACCCTGCAGGCCCTCCTGCCGCTCGCCTTCGGGCATACCCTCTACAACGCGGCCATTCGCCGCCTGTCCCCGACGCTGGTGAGCCTCATCGCCAGCCAGGAGGTGACGGGGGGCATCCTCCTCGGCTGGCTCCTCCTGGGCGAGGCGGGCACACCCACGACATTCGCCGGGGTGGCCGTGACGCTGGCAGGGATCCTCCTCGTGCTCTGGTAGGTCCGCCACTCGCATCCTCGCATCACTCCGGCGCCACCTCCACTGTCGGCACCACCGTGAGGGAGCCGCCATCCAGGAAGAGCCGGACGGCGCCGTGCCGGTCGGTTCGCAAGATCCGGGCGCCGACCTGCCGCAGGCGGGCCAGCACCTCGGGATGGGGATGGCCGAAGCGGTTCCCGAATCCGACCTGGATGACCGCGACCGAGGGCCGGAGGACCTGCAGCAAGCCATCCGTGCTGCTCGTCCGGCTGCCATGGTGCGGGACCTTCAAGACCGCGACCGGGTGCAGGGGCCCGTTCGCGACGAGGTGGGCCTCCGCCTCCGCCTCGACGTCGCCGGTCAGGAGGAGGCGCTGGTCGGCATGCCGGAGGAGCAGGACGACCGAGTTATTATTCACCCGGGAGGCGCGCGATCCCCGGGTCGGCGTAAACAGGCCGGCGGGTGGGTGCAGGACGGTCACCTCCGTGTCGGCGCCAAATGACCGCGTCGCTCCCGCGGCGACCGCGCGCAGGGGAATCCCCCGCGCCCGCAGGGTCTCCACCAGGAATCGGTAGGCCGGCGCGGCCGACGGGATCCCTGACTCCCACACCTCGGCCACGGTCAGACGGCGGAGGACCGCTTGGAGGCCGTTCAGGTGGTCCGGCTGCGGGTGGGTGAGAACGACCAGATCCAGGCGTGAGCGCCAGCGCGAGAGGATGTAGGGGACCACGATCCGGTCCCCCACGTCGAATCGGTCATCGTAGACCCCGCCCCCGTCAACCAGGATGAGCCTCCCGCCGGGGGCCTCCACCAGGATGCTGTCCCCCTCCCCCACGTCCAGGAACGTGACCGAGAGCGCCGAGGCGCGGGACGGCAGGAGCTTCCAGCCGACCTGCCCGAGAAGGGCGAGGGTGAGCAGGCCCGCGAGGGGAAGGCGCCACCGCCCGGGGCCCCGGACGCTCAAGCTCAGGGCGAGCGCGTAGTAGGTCCCGATCATGAAGAGTGTGGGGGGATAGACCTGCAGCGTCGCCAGGGGAAGGCCAGCGAACAGGCGGGCGGCGGCGATCTGGGTCGCGGCGACCAGGCGCAGGAGGTCCCCCAGGCCCGGGAGGCCGGCCGGGTGCAGGGCCAACGCGAGCGCCTCCAGCATCCCGAGGGCGGTGAGAACGCCGCTCAGGGGAACGATGGGGAGGTTGGCCAGGACGCCACTCAGGGAGACCCGTTGGAAGTGGACGGCCAGGACCGGGAGCGTCCCGAGGGCCGCCGCTCCCGAGACCGCCAGGGAGAGGAGAACCCAGCGCGCAGGGCGCGGCACCTGGCTGAGGGGCATTCGATCGGCCACGACCGCGATGGCCGCCGTCGCGGCGAAGGTGAGCTGGAACCCGGCGTCGAAGAGGCTCAGGGGGTTCCCGGCCAGCAGGAGCAACGCGGCCAGGCCCAGGCTGCTCCAGAGGTCGGCCTGCCGCTCCAGGATGAGGGCGAAGAGGACCGCGGCCGTCATGACCGCTGCCCGGATGACGGAGGGACTCCCCCCCGCCAGGACGGCGTAGAAGACGACCAGGAGGACGGCAGCGGCGGCGGAGGCCCGGGGCGGGGCCCGCACCCCCCGCAGGAGCAGGAGAAATGCCCCCGCCAGGAGCGACACGTTGAGACCCGAGATCGCGAGAATGTGATACGTCCCCGAGTCCCGGAAGGCGGTGACGGTCGCCTCGGACAACCCCGACCGGTCGCCGAGGACGATGGCCCGGACTAAGGCTCCCTCCTCCCCGCCCACCGCCTCCTGGAGGCGCACGAGCATCCGCCGCCGGAGGGCCGCGATGGCCCGGCCGAGCCGAGCTCCCGGCATCGGCTCGACCGCGAGTTCTCCCTGGATCTCCCGGGCCCACCCCTCGAGCGCCACCCCCTGGACCTGGCGGAAGCGGCGGTAGTCGAAGCCGCCCGGATTGATGGTCCCGCGGGGGCGCCGCAGGGTGAAGGTCCCCTCCACCCGATCACCCGGCCGGTACTCCGCCTGGGCTTCGTAGAGGGCGAGGCGGACGCCTCCCGTCACCGGCTCGCTCGCGCCTTCGCAGGCGAGCCGCTCCGCCTCGAGGCTGAGGACGATGCGGTCCGGCGCCCCCGCGCCCGGCGCCTCCGGAATCGGCTCCTCAGGCGGGTGCACGATCCTCCCACTGAGGCGACAGCGGCGGGGGGTCCAGTCGGCCGGCAGGTGGGCCAGGTGTGTCGGGTCGGGCGGGTAGGCAACGGCCAGGAGGCGGAGCGCCCCGATTGCGGCGAAGGCCGTGAGGAGGGCCAGCAGGGCGGCGGCGGGCCGGCGGGTCCGCCACCAGATGGCGGCACCCAGGAGCAGGACGGCCAGCAGGGCCAGGAGCGGTGCCGGCAGGGGTCTCCACCGGTCCGCGAGCAGAGCGCCCGCGGCGAAGGCCGCCGCGAAGCCGAGCAGCGGCCGCGGCACCGGATGCGACGTCCCTCCCTCCACCGTCGCCCCCCGTGCGGCCTGGCGGCCGAGCTATACCAGCCCCCTGCGGCGATGGCAAGGGGGCAAGAGCCGGACGTCTGGCCTCCCGATCTGGATAGCGATACTGCCTAGTTCGCTAGGCACCTCCAGGGACCTGCCCGAGCGAACATCCCTCCAGCGCTCCCCGCTCGCTCTTTAGAAACCGGCACATCGGCGAGTCCTTCACAGCATTCCTGCGCCATCATCCTCTGGCACCCCCCTTGCCTCTTCCGCAGACCGCCACCAGCCATCCCGGCCGGATTGGCCGGAGCGGGAGGACCGCATGACAGTCGGCAAAGTGATCCCCGGGAACGGCGCCGCCTCGCACGCAGGGGGAAACGCGAGCGCGATGACGTATCCCGAGTACCCCAGGCTGGAGCGCGGGCAGGGCGAATCGGTTCTCCTCCTGCCCGGCCTGATGGGCCAGATCCACCACTGGCAGTCGGCGGTCCACACGCTGGGGGAGTTCTGCCGGGCGATCGCCCTGGAGCTCCCGATCTTCCACCCCGGGCTCCCGGAGGCCACGATCGCCGAGCTGGGACGGTACGTCCGGTGCTTCCTGCAGGCCCAGGAGATCCCGCGCGCCGTCCTGGGGGGCAACTCCCTCGGGGGACACGTGGCCCTGGAGCTGGCCGTGAACCACCCGGAGCGCGTGTCCGGGCTCATCCTGACGGGCTCCTCGGGCCTCTTCGAGCGGGGCTACACCCGCGGGGTCCCCCATCGCCCCTCTGCGGAGTACGTGCGAGAGAAGATGCTGGAGATCTTTCACGACCCGGCCCTCGTCACCCCGGCATGGGTCGAAGAGGTCACGCGCGTCGTGACCGCTCCCGCCTCCGCCATGCGGGTGGTCCAGTTTGCCCGCGCCGCCAAACGCCACAAGCTGGAGGAGCACCTCCCGAACATTCGCGTGCCGACCCTGCTCGTCTGGGGCGCGCAGGATCGGATCACCCCTCCCGAGGTGGCCGGACAGTTTCACGCGTTGATCCCGGACTCGCGGCTCACCTTCCTGCCCGATTGCGGCCACGTCCCGATGCTCGAACAGCCGCAGGCCTTCAATGCCGTCGTCCGGTCGTGGCTCGAGGCCACGCGCCAGCAGCGCGCGCAGCGGGCCGGGACGGCGGGAGTGGCCCGATGATGGTCCGCGCGGCCGGCTGGCTGCTCCGCGAATGCGCGGGGCGGCGGCGGCGCGTCCTCGAGGAGATCTGGCGGGACGCCGTCGCGACGCAGGAGCGCACCCTGCTCCGACTCGTTGCGACGGCGCGAAACACGGTGTTCGGGGAGGCCCACGAGTTCCCCCGCATCCACTCCGTGGCCGACTATCAGACCCGGGTGCCGGTCCGTGAGTACCTCGACTTCCGCCCGCTCTGGCAGCGCGCGCTGGCGGGCGCTCGGGGCATCACCTGGCCGGGGCGAACAGGCACCTGGGTGAACACGTCGGGCACCACCGCCGGGGACAAGGTCATTCCGGTGACGAGGGCAGCCCTCGCCTCGCATCGGAAGGGGGGGTGGGACGCCTTCCTCCTGGCCGCGGACCGGGTGGGCCCCGAACACCTGCTCGGGGGGCCTATGCTGTTTCTCGGCGGAACCAGCGCCCTCAAAACGGTGGGTCAGGGATGTCTGGTCGGGGATCTCTCGGGCCTGGTGGTCCGCCGGCTGCCCCTGGGGCTCCGGCGGCGCTACTCGCCCGGCCCGGCCATTGCGGCCATCACGGACTGGGAAACCCGGCTCGCCGCGGTGGCGGCGCTGGCGGCCCGACAAGACCTGCGTCTCCTCTCCGGGATGCCGTCGTGGATCTTGATCCTCCTCGAGCGCGTCGCGAGCCTGCGGCAAGCCCCCGGGGAGCCCGCCCGCGATCTGGGGGAATCCTGGCCGAACCTGAAACTCTTCATCCACGGGGGGGTGACCTTCGCCCCGTACCGGCGCGTCTTCGAGGAGTGGATCGGCCGGCCCCTCGAGTATCTCGAGGTCTACCCCGCCTCGGAGGGGTTCGTGGCCATGCAGACGGAAGCCAGCGGCGGGCTCACCCTCATGCTCGACTACGGGATCTTCTACGAGTTCATCCCCGTGGAGGATCTGGGCCGCGACCGGCCGCGGCGGCATACGGTCGCCGACGTGGAGCTCGGCCGCCCGTACGCGATCGCCCTGACCACCCCGGCGGGGCTCTGGTCGTACCTGCTCGGGGACACGGTCCGGTTCACGGCGCGCGACCCGCTGCGCCTGGAGATCACGGGCCGGACCCGACACTTCGTCAATGCCTTCGGCGAGAACGTGATCGTGGAGCACGTCGAGCAGGCCCTCGTCGAGGCCTCCCGGCGAACCGGCGCCGAGGTGGTGGAGTTCACGCTGGCGCCCCGCTATCCCACCCCGGCCGAATCACGCGGCGGCCATGACTGGCTGGTGGAGTTTCGCGTGTCCCCCCGGAGCCGGGAGGAATTCACCGGTGTCCTGGACGAAACCCTGCAGAAGCTGAACACCGACTACCGGATCAAGCGCTCGGGGGATGTGGGGATGCGTGGGCCCCGGCTCGTCGAGGTGCCTCCCGGGACTTTCTATGGATGGATGCGCGAGGCGGGCAAGCTGGGCGACCAGCACAAGGTGCCGCGCGTCACGAACAGCCGCGCCGTCGCGGAGGGGGTGCTGGCTTCCGCCAGGGCGAGCACCGGAGCGCGGCCGACTTGATGCGTGAAAATCTCCTTCAGCGGTGAGCGGAAGGACCAGGGCGACCGCCCAGGGAGGAGGCAACGCGGGCCATTTCCTGTTTCATCCGCTTGAGCAGGCGGCGGGCCCAGACGAACTCCGTGGCCAGGATCGCCAGGCCGAGCGGGATGACCACGACAGCCGGCCCCGGCAGGACGAGGAGCGCCACTCCGATAAGCAGAACGGTGCCGCCGACGACCGCGACGATCACGCGCTTCGCCTGCTTCAGCGTGACGAACGTTAGTCCCCGCAATTCACCCCTCCCGATCCCTCACGCTCAGGATACCACGGTGACCGCCAAGCCAGGTAAACGCAAAGCCACCGACGGCCACGAGCCCACCACCGGCAAGCACCAGACCGAGGACCGGCGAGGCCAGGGCCAGGCGTGCCCACCAGACGACCGGCCGCAGGGCTCCCCGAGCAGCCACCCGCAGCTCCGCTTGCGCCGCGATAACACCGGCGAGCGGCGGGCTCAACCGGTAGTAGGCGGCAACGAGGAACCGTCCCAGGCCATTGGTCAACAGGAATCGGTCCCGGAACTGGCGCAGGATCTGGACTTCGCGCGCCAGCGGGGAGCCGAACGCGGCCGTGGCGATGAAGCATCCCTGGCTCCCACCGCCGCCTGGAGATGAGACTCCACCGGTGATCCGGTGGACGGTTCCCCCCAGTCCGACAACATAAATCTCTCCTGCCTCATCTTCGCCGAAGGAAGAAAGAAAGAAATTCAGGCTGGTGTCGAGCAGTAAGGTTGCCGTGCCTCCGCTCGCCGCCGGAAAGAGCTGAAAGATTTCACCTGTGCAGAAGTCGCCGTAGACATAGGCCCCGACGGGCAGGCTCGACTGCGTCCCACGGTAGACGTACCCGCCGATGATTGAACAGCGCCCCGCAGCATGGCTGTACTCGTGGATGGGAGCGGTAAAGCCGGGTGAGCTGCAGGAGGCAGAGTCGAGGCCCGTACAGAGGGTGCCTTCGAATACACGCCAGCCATAATTGGCGCCGAGCGTGACAATATCGATCTCTTCCCGCGCGCCTTGTCCCACGTCGCCGGCAAAGAGCTGACGCGTGCCACCGCGATCGAACGAGAACCGAAAGGGGTTTCGAAACCCCAAGGCATAGATCTCGGCGCCTCCGGCAGTTGGGCCGAAAAAAGGGTTGTCCGCGGGCGAGGAGTAGGGCAGCGACCCACTCGGAAGGTCCACGTCTATCCGCAGCATCTTGCCCAGGAGTTCGTTGATGTTCTGGGCACGGTTGCCCGGGTCGTTCCCAGACCCACCGTCTCCCAGAGCGATGTAGAGGAACCCGTCGGGGCCGAACTCGATCATCCCGCCGTTGTGATTCGCGAAGGGCTGATGAACGACGAGAAATTGGATCTCGGCCGTCTCGGCCACGTTGGGGTCGGAAACGGACGCCCGGTATTCGGCGACGACGGTTGCGCCGTCAGTCTGGCGCGTATAGTTCACGAAGAAGCGGCGGTTGATTGCATACTGCGGATGAAAGGCCAGCCCGAGGAGACCCTGCTCGCCACCTGACAATACTGTCGACATGATGTCAAGAAAGATCGTCGGCGTCGTCGCTCCAGGCTGGAGCACTTTAATGCGACCCGGCTGTTCGACGATGAACAGCCTGTTCGTCCCGTCCCGCGCGCTGGTCAGGTAGAGTGGGCTGGAAAGACCCGTCAGAACGGGTTCGAGCTCAATCGCCGCCACCCGAGGACACATCGTGAGCAGAACTGCCAGACAACCGAGCACACAGAGAAGTACCTTCCGCATGAGAGGCTCCCGACTGGCGCCATTCCCCGTGCCACCGGCGCAGACCTATAGCAGCCTTCTCCACCAGTGGCAATAGGGAGTTTTTCCCGTGAATTTTCGGATAGGCTCGGGTAGGATGGCGAGTCGGAGGAGCCGATGCGCCTCGTGGACCGCTACATTCTGCGGGAGATGCTCTCCTCGCTCGGCCTGGGCCTGCTCCTCTTCACCCTGGTCCTCTTCGCCGGCCGACTCCTGAAGCTCATGGAGCTCATCGTGACGCGGGGCGTCCCGGCTGGGACGGTCCTCACCCTCTTCCTCTACCTCCTCCCCTCCTTCCTGGTCATCACGGTCCCCATGGCGGTACTCCTGGCCGCCCTCAGCGGCTACGGTCGCCTCGCGGCCGACAACGAGGTGCTGGCCCTCCGGGCGGCCGGGTGGTCCCTCTACCGGCTCATCGTGCCCGCGCTGCTCCTCGGGGGCCTCGCCGCCGCCGTGGGCGCCTACCTGTCGCTCGTGGCGCTCCCCTGGGGCAACCACGGGTTCCGGGATCTCCTCTTCCGGCTCTCCCGGACCAAGGCCACGCTGGCCCTGACCGAAGGCCTCTTCAGCGCTGAAATGAACGGCCTGATCCTGTACGTGCAGGAGGTGGACGACGAGACGGGAGAGCTCAAGGGGATCTTCGTGGCCGACGCCCGGGATCCCCGTCAGCCCCGAGAAGTCCTCGCGGCCCGCGGCCGCCTCCTGGGGGAGGAGGCGACCGGGGCTGTGACGCTCACCCTCGAGGAGGGGGCGCTCCACAGCAGGCCGGCGGCCGACCCGGACCGGTACCGCCTGGTCACCTTCCGGCGCTACGACATGCGGCTGGATCTCGGCGCGCCGGGAGGCGGGCCGGACCGGGAGCGCTCGCCGCGCGAGATGACTCTCGCGGAACTCACCGAGGCCATCCGGAGGGCCGAGGGGAGCGGGCGCGCCGCCCCGGCGTTCGCCTTCCAGATCCACCAGAAGCTGGCGAACCCGATGGCGGCATTGGTCTTCGTCCTGGTGGGGGCGCCGCTCGGGATCCAGGTCCGCCGGAGCGGCAGGGGGGCGAGCCTCGCCCTGAGCGTCCTGATCGCCCTCGCCTACTACCTCCTCATGGTGGCCGGCGAGGGGCTGGCGACCCAGGGACGGGTCCCGGCAGCCGTGGGGGCCTGGCTGCCCAACGCGGCGATCGGGGGGCTCGGTCTCGGCCTGCTCCTGCTCGGCGGGCGGGAGGGGCGCCTCGGCAGTCTGCTCCCGTGGGGGAGGGCGCGACATGCGCACCCTTGACCGCTACCTCCTGCGGGAGGGCCTGAAGATCCTCCTCCTCGCGCTCACCGTCCTCACCAGCGTGTACATCCTGGTGAATCTCCTCGAGAACGTCGGCCGCTTCCTGCAGGCGGGAGCGGCGCTCGGGGACGTCGCGCTCTACTACGTCCTGCTCGTCCCCAAGATCCTCCCGGAGGTCACCCCGGTGTCCGTTCTCCTCGCCTGCGCGCTGAGCCTGGGGACGCTCAACCGGCACAACGAGGTCCTGGCCATGCGGATGGGCCACTGGAGCACCCTCCGCATTGCCGTCCCGCTCCTGCTCCTGGGGGTGGCCGTCTCCGCCGGCCTCTGGGCGGTGACGGAGTATCTGGCCCCCCGGACGACCGCGCTGGCCCTGGACCTCAGCGAGACTCGCCTCGGCAAGGCCTCCAAATACCGCCGGACCCGAGAGAACGACATCTGGTATCGCGCGGGAGAGCAGACGCTCCTGCACATCGGGATCCTGCAGGCGCGGGAAGGCGTGCTGCGCGAGGTGACGGTCCTCCGCCTCGCGCCGGAGTTCGCCCTCGTCGAGCGGGCGGACGCACCCGTGGCGCGCTGGGAGGGAGAGGGCGTCGGCTGGGTTCTGGAGGGGGCGACCATCCGGCGCTTCGCCGGCGGGCGCCTGGTGGGAGTCCAGACGAACGCCGACTACCCGCTCGCGCTCAAGGATGGCCCCGAGGAGTTCCGGCAGGTCGAGAAGGACCCGGCCGAGATGGGGTTCCAGGAGCTCCGGCGGCACATTGAACGATTGCTCGCCTCAGGGGCGAACGTCCGCCGGGTTCTGGCGGACCTGCACGCCAAGCCCGCACTCGCCGTGCTCCCCCTGCTCATGGGCCTGATCGGCGTGGCCGGCGCGCTCCGCGTCGGCCGCCGCGGCCTCATGGTGAGCCTCGCGGCCTGCATCCTGGTCGCCTTTCTGTACTGGCTGGCCTTCTCCTTCAGCCTCTCCCTGGGCCGCGGAGAGGTCCTCCCTCCCTGGCTCGCCGCCTGGCTCCCGAACGCCGTCTTCGGGACGGCCGGTCTCGTCGCCCTCATGCGAAGCCGATAGGATCTGTTCTCGGAACTCGAAACCAAGAGAAGAATACTGGGGAACCGCTGATGCTCGAGAGCTGGAGACAATTCACGGGACTGACTTCGAATGAAAGCAGACCCGTGACGTGGGTCTTTTGGTCGAACGTCGCTGCGCTGCTGCTGTGCGTGGTCGGACTCCTGCAGATGTCCGGCTATTTGATCGGCGTCAGAACATTGCAGGGGCTTGGAGCCGCGACGGCGGCGTCTCCCTTCCCCAAGGTATTTTCCGATGTGGATGGGCTGGAAACTTTCGCTTCCCAGTTCGTGTTGCGAATTCACACGGCCTCGGGTGAGGACCTCGAGAAGGAAATTACACCCGAACTCTATCAGCGCCTCAAAGGACCTTACAATCGCAGGAATGTGTTCGGGGCTGCCCTCTCTTCCGCACCCCGGTTGCCCCAAGCCACCTGGCAATCGGTCTACTGCTACGGACTCCGGCCCCAGGGACCTCTTCGTACGGAGCTGGGCCTCCCGGAGGATGCCGTCCGCATCAGCGTGGCCATCCGGACCAAGACGCGCGGCCGAAGCAACATATGGATACTCGAGCCTTCCTGCAAAAAGTAAAGCCGATCTCCCCTTACCAGTTTGCGGCCTTCCGAATCGGACTCGGAGCATACCTCCTCGTCCACCTCGCCAACCTCATTCCGTACGGCGCGGAGCTGTTCAGCCATCAGGGCACGCTGCCGCGCCCACAACTGAATTTCACATACGGCATTCTTCCGAATCCCCTCGAGCACTGGGACTCCCCGCCTGTCGTCACGGCCTTCCTCGCGGCAATGATTTTCCTCGCCGCAGCCTACACCGCGGGATTCTACCGCCGCACTTCCGCCCTCCTCCTCTGGTACGGCTGGGCCTGCCTCTTCAACCGGAACAACCTGATCAGCAACCCGTCCATCCCCTACGTTGGCCTCCTGCTCCTGCTGAGCGTCCTGCTGCCTCATGGTGAGCCCTTGAGCCTGGGGCGCCGCAAGGAACCTTCCAAGTGGGCCTTTCCGGCGACGATCTACAGCGTCGCCTGGTTCCTCATGGCGGCCGGGTACACCTTGAGCGGCACGATCAAGCTCTCCAGCCCGAGCTGGGTTGACGGAACAGCCCTGGTTCACCTCCTCAACAACCCCCTGGCGCGGCCGGGAGTCTTTCGGGACATCTTCCTCGCGTCCCCGGAGTGGGCGATCAGGCTGCAAACGTGGGCCGTCCTGGCACTGGAGATTCTGTTTCTCCCTCTGAGCATGACTCGGATCACTAGGTCGCTGGCCTGGCTTTCCATGGTGCTGATGCACCTCTCGATCCTGCTGGTCGTGGACTTCGCCGACCTGAGCTTTGGCATGCTGATGGTCCACCTCTTCACCTTCGATCCAGCCTGGCTGCCGCCCCGACGGGGAGAGCGCGCACGCCTCCTCGTGCTGTTCGACGGTGTCTGCGGCCTGTGCGACCGGACAGTGGGTTTTCTCACAGAGGAGGATCGGTTGACGCTCTTGCGATTCGCGCCGCTCCAGGGTGCCACCGCGGCATCGATACTTCAAAGACATCCTGAAATTGAGGTTGATTCGAAGACCATCATCCTCGTCCGCGGATACAATACTCCGAACGAAACGCTGGCCCTGCGCTCGGAGGCTGTTCTCTGTGCCTTAGATGAGCTGGGCGGGATCTGGCGGGTGGTATCCTGGTTGCGCGTCGTCCCCGCAATCGTTCGGGATGCAGTGTACGATTGGGTCGCCAGGAATCGCTACCGCTGGTTCGGGAAGTACGCTGAGTGTCGGATCCCTACGCCGGGGTCACAGGACCAGTTTCTCCCCTGACCCCTCCGGTCGCCTCTCGCCCACTCTCCCCGCCCCGCTCCGTTGCTCCCGAGAGTCCGAGCACGCCCACCGCTTGCTGCACCCGATGCACGTGGGGAGGTAATGCAGTGGGGCTTTCTCTCCCGCCCCCGGGGCGTGGAGATCTCGAAAGGCCAGGATGTCCTCGAACCGATCCTCGCGCCACGCGTCGAAACCACACGTCGCCTCGAACCGAGCGGGGTTTTTGAACGTCCCGAAGAGCATGTCCCAGATCGGCAAATCGGCGTAATTCTGGGTGTGGTGCCGGTACTGATGATGCACCCGATGCGAATCGGGTCTCTGGACGATGTATCCCAGCCATCGGGGCGTGTTGATGTTCCAATGGTAAAAGTACTCGGCGATCGCGGTGAGGAACGTATAGTACGCGCCCGCCAGAATGCTACACCCGAAAATCAGAAACGCGATGACGGCGCTGAGAATAGAATTCAGGGCGATTTCGACCGGATGCTTGTAAAACGCCGTGAGAACCTCTATCCGCTGCGGCGAATGATGGAGCTGATGACAGAGGAGCCAGAAGAGCCGTGACTCGTGCCGGATCCGATGCCACCAATAGTACACAAAGGTCGAAAAAAGATACGTCACCAGGGCGGAAGGGATATCGCCCATATACTCGCGGATCCGGAACAGCGACACCCGGGCAAACCAGGAGTCCCAGGTGTACCCCGCAACGATCACGATCCCGACCTGAATGGAATTCACCAGGATGACGCGGGGATACCACGCGCGGACACGGGGGAGACGCGCAGCCGGCCACAGGCGCTCGACCGCGATAAATCCGACTGCAATCGCAGCGAGGAGCCACAACACCTGACTCGACCTCCGGGCGACCTCCGCGGACAGGCCTGTTGCAACCTAGAGGCCAGCCCGGCCCAGGACAGCCCGAACGGGTCCCGGCCTGACCCTTCGCTCCCGTCCCGCCCCACGGGGCCAAGGCTTACCCGCCGGGAGGCGGGCGTGACGCGAGGCGGGCGACTCCGCCGCCGGAGCTGACCCCCTCCCGGCCGAATCACCCGGACAGGTTATAGCGTAGGATGCAGTAGATCGCCCGGATCCCGTCCTTCCAGGTGATTTTCTTACCCTCGGCGTATGTGCGGCCCCAGTAGGAGATGGGGACTTCATAGACGCGCCAGCGGCCCTTGGCGACTTTGGCGGTGACTTCCGGCTCGAACCCGAACCCAGCTTCCCGGAGGTCAATCTGTTGCAACACTTCCCTCCGGAACGCCTTGTAGCAGGTCCAGACGTCGGAGAGGTTCAGATCCGTGAACATGTTTGAGAGAGTCGTCAAGATCCTGTTCCCCACGTAGTGCCAGAAGAACAAAACGCGATGTGGGCCTCCAAGGAACCGGGACCCGTACACGACATCGGCCATGCCCCGCTTCATCGGGTCCAACAGCCTGTGGTAGTCCTCGGGATCATACTCGAGGTCCGCGTCCTGCACGACGATGATCTCGCCCTGCGCCTCCGTGATGCCCCGACGGAGCGCCGCGCCCTTGCCCTGATTCTTCTCCTGGAAGAATGCCCTGATGTTCTCGGTGCGCAGCGGGTCTCCGGCCGGGGGGGAGGCGGCGCCGCCCGGGGCCCCCGAGGCAACCTGGGCCAGCCCTCGGAGAAATTCTCGGGTCCCATCGGTAGAGCCATCGTCCACAACGATGATCTCTTTCTCGATCTCCACGGCCTGGACTCGCCGCAGCAGCTCCTCGATCGTCTCCCGCTCATTGTAGACCGGGATCACCACCGAGAGCTTCGGCCGGCTCCGCTCGACCATGGCACCCTCGCCTCGGACAGCAGCAAGCGTTCCGGTCACCGCCTGGGGGCGCCCCCGGAGGGCGGAGCCGTCCCCGACGCCCCCGGCAGGCGACGCCCGATCACGACGTCCTGCTGCGAGCGGGAAACGCGGGAGCGCGCGACCGAGACCGCGGCAACCTCTTCCCACGGGAACGGGATCCGAACCTCGATTCCAGGGACGCGGTTGAAACAGAAATACGCCCCCTCGGCCTCCAGGATACTGCCGCCGTCGGGCCAGGCGACGAGGGCGATGGGGTCGCGGTAGTAGTAGACGAAGAGGGGGTGCACCGGCGTGACGCTGACCAGGCGATGGCCGTGCGGCAGTTCCTGCTTGAGGCGCGCGACGGCGCTTGCCGTGTCCACGCTCGTATTGAGGTGCTTGTTGATCAGCACGCCGGTAAACGTCAACCCCATGAAACCCGCCACCAGCAGGATCGCCACCCGCGCGCCGACCGGCGCGCCTCCCCGCCGGCTGACGCGGAATAGCACCGGTGCCGCCGCGACGCCTACCAGCGCGTACGCCAGGGCAAACAGGGGAGGCTGCGCCCAGGCAACCTCGTCCGGATTCGCCAGCAGGCTGAGGCTCAAGACTGCGAGCCCGGCAGCGACCATGACCCCGGCCATACTCCTGAGATACCACTCCCACACCCGCCGCCATGGCGTCCCGCCGGGTGACTCGGAAGACCGCTGGACCACCAGGCCGATCAAGAACGCAAGGCCGGGGTAGACCGGCATGAGGTAGCGGCCCCGGGCCCCAGGGGCGAGCCAGACCGTGGGGATGGCGATCAGGACAGAAATCGTCAGGAACGCCACAGGGGAGCGGGCATCCTCCAGGCGGTCCCTGAAGCCTCTGAACATGAAACACGACAAGAGCAGGGACCAGGGGAGGAGGGCGATGAAGAACTCAAAGGGGTACGACACGAGGTGCATGGCCACGGTCGCAACCGTATGGCCAATGAACCGCAGGCCGACTTCCCAGAACCAAATTTCCCGCACCCCCTGCCAGCCAAGGCGGAGATAGAGCGGGATCTGCCAGGCTCCGAAGATGACAGCAAAGGCGAGCAGGCCGGCCAGGTGCGCGCCGGTGAAGAGCCGCCGCCATTCCCGCCGAAGGATCAGGAAGAGCCCGACCGAGCCGGCGAAGTACACGGGCACCTGGGGGGCCTTCGCCAGGGTGGCCAGGGCGGCCAGTCCGTATCCCACCACCCAGGTCCACGCGGCCGGCCAGCCGCGTTCGTACCCCGCGTGCCAGAGCAGGAGCGCTCCGCCGAGGAGGAGGGTGAACAGCGCCTCGGTCTCGCCCAGCCGGCCGAGCTCCAGGACGTGGCCCATGGTGGCAAAGGACGCCCCGGCCGCGAAAGCTCCCAGCGGCGGGAGGAACCACCGCGCATAGCCGTAGACCAGAAGGGTCGTCAGGAGGGTTGCCAGGACACTCGGAAAGCGGATGGCGATCGGGTCCACGTCTCCCGTCGCCATGGCGACGAGCGCGATGACCCAGTTATGGAGGGGGGGACGACTCAACCACGGCTCGCCCTGCATCTTGGGGACGACCCAGTCCCCGTCTTCGAGCATCTGATAGGAGACCATCGCCCGCCGCGGCTCTTCCCCGCGGAGGGTCAGGGTCGTCAGTCGGCTGAAATAGATCAGACCGACCAACAGCACCAGCAACCAGACTTCGGGTTCCAGCCATCGGGGTGTCTGTCGCGCTGCGGCCATGCCCCGCTTCGTCAAACGGAGGAGAGTTGGGAAGGGTGCGCCCTACGTCCCGGTCTCCCAGGAGGCCAGATACTTCTTCTGCTCCGGCGTCAGCCGGTCGATCTTCACCCCCATCGCGCGCAGCTTGAGCCGGGCGATCTCCTCGTCGATCTCGCGGGGGACCCGGTAGACCTTCTTCTCCAGCTTGCCGGCATTC
>DASYVA010000162.1 GCA_036000645.1 Candidatus Methylomirabilis sp. | reverse complement strand
GCCCGGGAGGAACCGATGGGACAGAACGAGCGCGGCGGCCGGGGGACGGCCACCGGCGGGCTCACGCCGGGGCCCCCGCGGGGGCACCGGCTACGGCACCGTCCACGATGGCGTCGATCTCGGGGCCGTCCAGCACCTCCCGCTCCAGCAGAGCGGCGGCCAGGGCGTGCAGGGCATCCAGCCGGGACTTCAGCAGCTCCTTGGCCCGCTCGTAGCACTCCATGACCGTCCGGCGGACCTCCCGGTCGATCTCGACGGCCGTCTGCTCGCTGTAATCCTGATGCTGGGCGATCTCCCGTCCGAGGAAGATCATCTCTTCTTTCTTCCCGAACGTGAGGGGGCCCATCTTCTCGCTCATCCCCCACTCGCAGACCATCCGCCGGGCCAGGTCCGTGGCCCGCTCGATGTCGCTGCCGGCGCCGGTGGTGATGGTCCCGATGACCAGCTCCTCCGCCACCCGCCCCCCCATGAGGATGATGATGTTGGTGAGGAGGTACTCCCGCGACCAGTTGTGCTTCTCGTCGATCGGGAGCTGCTGGGTGACGCCCAGCGCCCGCCCCCGGGGGATGATGGTCACCTTGTGGATCGGGTCCGCCCCGGGCAGGAGCTTGGCCACCAGGGCGTGGCCGCCCTCGTGGTAGGCGGTGACCCGCTTCTCCTCCGGGCTGATCACGATGCTCCGCCGCTCCACCCCCATCAGGACCTTATCCTTGGCGCTCTCGAAGTCCCCCATGTCCACGTACTTTTTGTTCTGCCGCGCCGCCAGCAGCGCCGCCTCGTTCACCAGGTTGGCCAGGTCGGCGCCGGAGAAGCCGGGCGTGCCGCGGGCGATGATCTGCAGGTCCACGTCGGTGGCCAGGGGGATCTTGCGGGTGTGCACCTTCAGGATGGCCTCCCGCCCCCGCACGTCGGGCCGGGCCACGACCACCTGCCGGTCGAAGCGGCCCGGCCGGAGGAGGGCCGGGTCGAGGACGTCGGGCCGGTTGGTGGCGGCGATGAGGATGACCCCCTCGTTGGACTCGAAGCCGTCCATCTCGACCAGAAGCTGGTTCAGGGTCTGCTCCCGCTCGTCGTGACCGCCCCCCAGCCCCGCCCCCCGATGGCGCCCCACGGCGTCGATCTCGTCCATGAAGATGATGCAGGGGGCATGCTTCTTCCCTTGCTCGAAGAGGTCCCGGACCCGGGAGGCGCCCACCCCCACGAACATCTCCACGAAGTCGGAACCGGAGATGCTGAAGAAGGGGACGTTGGCCTCGCCGGCGATGGCCCGGGCCAGGAGCGTCTTGCCGGTCCCCGGGGGTCCCATGAGCAGGACGCCCTTCGGGATCCGCCCGCCCAGCTTCTGGAACTTCTGGGGGTCCTTCAGGAACTCGATGATCTCCTGCAGCTCCTCCTTCGCCTCCTCCACGCCGGCCACGTCGGCGAAGGTCACCTTGTTCTGCTTCTCGGTGAGCAACCGCGCCCGGCTCTTGCCGAAGGAAAGCGCCTTGGTCCCACCCCCCTGCATCTGGCGCATGAAGAAGACCCAGATGCCGATGAAGACGAGCATCGGGAGCCAGCCCAGGACGATCTGGTACCAGGGGTTCTGCTCCACCGGACGGGCGGTGATCCGCACCCCCTTCTTCCGAAGCGCCGGGACCAGCTCCCGGTCCTCGGGGGCGTAGGTGCGGAACTTGGTCCCGTCGCCGAGGGTCCCCCGGATGTCGTTCCCCTTCAGGGTGACCTCGGCCACGTCCCCCCGCTCCACCTTCTGCATGAAGTCGGAGAAGATGAATTCCTTCTCCAGCGGCTGGCCCTGCTGAAAGATATTGAAAATGAGGACCATGATGAGGCCGATGACCAGCCAGAGGGCCAGGTTCTTGAAGAACGGGCTCACGCGCAACTCCTCCTCCCCCCGGCCCGCCACAGAGATGCCCGGGGCGCCGCGACGCCGGGTGTTGCCTGCTCCACCATTAGCACAAGAGCGGGGGGGGTGCAAGACGGAACAGGGCGGGTTTCCGCGCCGTTTACGTGGTCTTGAGGGTCGCGATGTAGGGGAGGTTCCGATACCGCTGGGCGAAGTCCAGGCCGTAGCCCACCACGAACTCGTTCGGGATGGCAAACCCCACGTAGTCCAGGGGGAGGGGGACCTGCCGCCGCTCCACCTTGTCCAGGAGGACGCAGACCCGCAGGGAGGCCGGCTGGCGGGTGAGGAGGTGGGACCGGAGCAGGTGGAGCGTCCGGCCGGTATCCACGATGTCCTCCACGATGAGGACGTCCTGCCCCGCGATGGGGAGGCTGAGGTCCTGGGAGAGGAGGATCGCCCCTGCCGGGTCGGTCCCGTCGCCGTAGGAGTGGACGGCGCAGAAGTCGGTGATCGTCGGCAGCTCGATGCGGCGGCAGAGGTCGGCCCAGAAGATGGTGGAGCCCTTCAGAACGCAGACGAGAAAGGGCGTCTTCCCCCGGTAATCGGCAGTGATGACGGCTGCCAACTCCGCGACCCGGGCGGCGATCCGCTCGGCGGTCAGGAGCGTGGGGCCCAGCTCATACGGCATCGGGGGCCTCCTCCAGGACCCTGAGCGTCAGAGGCCGGATCGTGGCGGCCGTCGGGGCGACCCGGACGTCCGGTCGGAACCCGGCCACCCAAAGGACGCCCGCCGCATCGGCCAGGACCGGGATCCGCCCGCGGCGATCCCGGGGGATCTTGGCATCGGTGAAGAGGTCCTGGAGCTTTCGCCGCCCCTGCGCCCCCCCCGGGCGGTAGGCGTCGCCCGGCCGCCAGGCGCGGACCGTCAGCGGAGGCTGGAGCCGGTCGGCATCCAGGGTGAGGGTCCAACGGGCCCCACCCCCCCCTCCCCCGCGGGCGACCGCCTCGCCCCCCGATCCCCCCAGTGTGGCGGTGACCCGGAAGGCCCCCCACCGGACGTCTCCCCCCGGGGGCTCCAGGGGCCCCACGGGAATAACGACCGGGACCGGCGGGAGGTCCCCCACGTCCCGGGCTGCCGGCGTGAGCACCAGCTGGTCGTCCCGGTGGCGGGCCTCGAGCGTGCCGGGCAGCCGGATCGCCCTCCGCTCCCCTCCGGGGTCCAGGAGGCCCTCCAACCCCACGACGTGCTCCAGGCGGACCCGGCTCCCTGGGGGGAGAGCGTTCCGGAGGGCCCGGAGGAGCACCCGACGCCGGATCGGCGAAGCGAGGGCTCGAAGCGGTCCGGCCTGCAGGGGGAAGGGGCCGGCGGCGCGGCCCGCCTCGACCTCCAGGTAGGCGTGATCTTCCGCCAGGAGGGCCGCGGCCCGGGCCAGCCCCTCCACCACGCGGGGGTTGAATTCCTTCTCGAGGAACGGGAGGAGCCGGTGGCGGATCCGGTTCCGCAGGAATCGGGGATCGTCGTTGGAGGGGTCCGGCCGGAAGCGGAGCCGGTGGGCTCGCGCGAAGGCCTCCACCTGTTCCCTCCGGACGGCGAGCAGCGGCCGGATCACCCGGTCGCTCCGGACGGGAGGGATCCCCCGGAGCCCCGCTGGGCCACTTCCCCGGAGGAGGTTCATCAGGACGGTCTCGGCGACGTCGTCGGCCGTGTGGGCCAGCGCGATCCGCTCGGCACCCGTCTCGTCCGCCGCCTCCGCGAGGAAAGCGTACCGGGCGGCCCGGGCCGCCTCCTGGAGCGAGCGCCCGCGGGCTGCCACCGCGCCCGGCGGGAGGTGCTTCACCACAGCCGGAAGGCCCAGGGTCCCCGCCAGCTCCCGGACGAAGGCGGCGTCGGCGGCGCCCGCCTCGCCCCGGAGCCCGTGGTCCAGGTGCCCGACCGCTAGCCGGATGCCGCAGGAGGGGGCCAGGCGGTGCAAAGCGTGCAGGAGGACGACGGAGTCCGCTCCCCCCGAGACGGCTACCAGCACCGTCTCCCCCGCCCGGATCATCCCGTGGCGCGCGAGTGCCCCGCGGATCATCGAGAGGACCACCGTCCACCTCCCCGGTGGCGCCACTATAGGGAGGGGCGCGAAGGGGTGTCAACGGAAAACACCGAAAAACGGCCACGGCTGGCCTTGTCTTCCTCGTCCCCCTCTGCTACGCTCCCGTAAACCCGTGCGCGGAGGATCGTCATGACGGAGGCCGAGCCCGCTCTGGCCATCGGCCGCGGCGAGCAGGTCCTGGTGGTGGATGACGAGCGCCTCATGCGGGACCTGTGCGCCGAGATCCTGACCGGTGCGGGGTTCACGGTCCGGACCGCCCGGGACGCCCGGGAGGGGCTGGCCCGGCTCACCGAGGAGCCGGCCGCCGTGCTCCTCCTCGATGTGATGCTCCCCAACATGAGCGGCCTCGAGGCCCTCCGGGTCGTCGGGGAGCGGTTCCCCCTGATGCCGGTGGTGATGATCACCGCCTACACCTCCCAGCAGAGCGCGATCGAAGCCCTGAAGGCGGGGGCCTACGACTACCTCCCGAAGCCCTTCCAGCAGGAGGACCTGATCCGGGCGGTGGCCCGCGCCGCCGAGCGGCACCGGCTCCTGCAGGAGAACGCCAGGCTGGTGGGGGACCTGCAGGCCAAGGTGGCCGAACTCTCCACCCTCTACGCCCTCTCCGAGAACTTCGCGCGCGAACTGGAGCATCGGGTCAAGGAGCGGACCGAGGCGCTCCGGCGGAACCAGCGCCTGGTGGAGAGCATCATCGTGAACATGGCGAGCGGCCTTCTGGTTACCGACACGGTCGGCCACATCACCATGATCAACCGTCAGGGAGAGCAGACCCTCCGCCGCGGCCGCCAGCAGATCCTGGGGCAGCACCTGGCCGACCTGTTCCCCGGGGCGGAGGCCATGCTGGAGGTCCCGCCGGAGCCGGCGCAGCAGGAGATCCCCCTGCCCCTCCCCGACGGGAGCCAGGTCCCGCTGGGCTTCTCCTCCTCTTTCCTGCTGGACGACGAGGGACGGCGGGAGGGGGTCATCGTGGTCTTCCGGGACCTGCGCGAGATCAAGGCGCTGCAGGTGGAGATCCTCCGCAAGGACCGCCTGGCAGCCATCGGCCAGGTGGCAGCGGGCGTCGCCCACGAGATCCGCAATCCTCTCTTCGGGATCACCTCGGTGGCCCAGATCCTCGCCAACGAGGTGAATTTCGACGCCGCCCACCGGGAACTGGTCACGGCCATGCTTTCCGAGGGCCGACGATTGAACGCGCTGGTGAACGACCTGCTCCTGTACGGAAGGCCGTCGAGCCTCGAGCGGCGTCCCGTGGAGCTGGGGCAGGTCTGGGAGGAGATCCTGGGGCTGCAGCGGGAGGACCTGCAGGCGAAGGGGCTGACCTTCCGGCGGGAGATCCCCCCCGACTTCCCGGCCGTCCCGGTGGACCCGGACAAGATGAAGCAGGTCTTCCTGAATCTCCTCCAGAACGCGGTGGAGGCCACCCCGGCCGGGGGGACCCTGACGGTCGCCCTCCGCCTCCGCCCCGCGCAGGTCCCCCGTCGGCGCGGGAGCCCCCCCCGACCCGGCTTCGCCGAGGTCGCCCTCTCCGACACCGGCTGCGGCATTCCCGCCGCCGACCGGGAGCGGATCTTCGACCTCTTCCACACCACGAAACCGCGGGGCTCCGGGTTGGGGTTGGCGATCTGCCGCCGCATCGTGGAGGACCACGGCGGGCGCATCCTGGTCGACAGCAAGGAGGGGGAGGGCTCCACCTTCACGGTCGTGCTCCCGCTGGAAGGGAGCGGAGCCCGGGAGTCCCCCCCGAAGGCCTAGCCGCGGCAGCCCGCGCGTGACCGCCGGGTGCGCGCTCCGGGGTTGCAAACGATGAATCCGACGCTCCTCATCATCGACGACGAGCGGACGATCCGCCTGAGCCTGCGCCACCACTTCCAGAAGAAGGGCTTCCGGGTGGTGGAGGCGGACACGGCCGCCCAGGGTCTCGCCGCCGCCGCCGAGCACGGGCCGGATGTCGTCCTCCTCGACCTGAAGCTGCCCGACCTGGACGGGCTCGCCACCCTCGAGAAGCTCCGCGGGGCCCACCCGGATGCCGCCGTCATCATGCTGACCGGCCACGGGAAGATCAAGGACGCGGTGGCCGCCATGAAGATGGGGGCGGCCCACTTCCTCACGAAGGGGGCCGACCTGGAGGAGGTGGATGTCCAGGTGGAGAAGGCCCTGGAGCGGCTCCGGGTGGAGCGGGAGGTCGCCTACTACCGCCAGCGCCAGGGATCGGAGGGGGCCCTCCCCGGCGAGGCGCCGAGCATCCGGGAGCTGAATCGGCTCATCGATCTGTTGGCTGAGAGCCCGCACACCACCGTCCTCATCTCGGGGGAGAGCGGGACCGGCAAGGAGCTCGTCGCCCGAGCGATCCACGGCAAGAGTATCCGGCGGGAGAATCCTTTCATGGAGATCAACTGCGCCGGGCTGAGCGAGAACCTGCTCGATTCCGAGCTCTTCGGCCACGAGCGAGGGGCCTTCACCGACGCCAAGACGATGAAGCGGGGGTTGCTGGAGGTGGCGGACGGCGGGACCGTCTTCCTCGACGAGATCGGCGACATGCCGGTGGCCGTCCAACCGAAGCTCCTGAAGGTGCTGGAGACCAAGAGCTTCCGCCGGGTGGGCGGGACGCGGGACATCTCCGTGGATGTCCGCATCATCACGGCCACCAACCGGGACCTGGTAAAGCGGGTCTCCGAGGGGCGCTTCCGGGAGGACCTCTACTACCGACTGCGGGTGATGCCCCTCGTCACCCCTCCGCTCCGGGAGCGGGGAGCGGACATCCTCATCCTGGCGAACCTCTTCGTGCAGGAGTTCAAGGCCCTCCTGAAAAAGCAGGTGAAGGGGTTCTCCAAGGAGGCCCTGGGGATCCTCATGGCCTACCCCTGGCCTGGGAACGTCCGGGAGCTGAAGAATCTCACCGAGCGGGCCATGATCCTGTGCCCGGGGGACCTGCTCCTCCCGACGCACCTACCGGCCGAGCTCCAGGCCCTGGCCGGGAGTGCGCCACCCCTTCCCGCGCTGCCCGTCGAGGAGACGGCCGGGGTGGCCCCCCCCGCCCTCTCACCGGTCGAGCGGAAGGGGGAGTTTGCCCGCCTGGACCAGATCGAGAAGGACTACATCAAGCAGGTCCTGGCCGCCACCGACGGCAACCGGAGCCAGACCGCCCGGATCCTCGGCATCTCCCGCTCCACCCTCCAGGACAAGATCAAGCGCTACCGGATCTAATACCGACGACATAAATCGTTTGACAGACGGTCCGGGTGGCGCCGGATGCCGCCCGAAGGCCCCCGTAGCGGAGGGGGGTCCCATCGGCTCTTGGCCGATGGGGGGAACCACGGGAGGGTTCCCCAGGGGGGCCGGGGGCCGGGGCGGCGCCGGCGCCAGGACCCGGACCGTGTCACGTTCATTCGGTCGTTTGCATTCGTGCCGGGCCGACTCGCTTCGCCTCCCCCGGATGGTGCCGGATTGGTATGAAGCTTGCTCGCCTGCCTACCGACCCCCTGCGCCGATTGGCTTCTGTTCACCCGAGGAAAGGCCGCATGCCACGGTCCGCAGCCCGCCCTCCACGCTCCCTGGCCCGCTGGCGGGTCCTCCTCATGGACGACGAACCCACCATCCTGCTCACCCTGGGGCACTACCTGCAGGCCCTGGGGGCGGAAGTGGTCCCCTGCCGCGAGTTCACCGCTGCCGCTGCCGCCCTGCGGGCCCGGCCGTTCGACCTGATCCTCGCCGATCTCCGGATGTCGGGGGCGAACAACACCGACGGCCTCCGCCTGCTCCGGCTGGCCCGGCGGGTGGCGCCCAAGACCCGGGTCGTGGTCATGACCGGCTACGGTTCGGAGGATGCCCGGCGGGAGGTGCTGGAGAGCGGCGGCGAGTACCGCACGAAGCCGATCGACCTGGATGACCTCAAGGCCCTCGTCCGCTGACCCCCCGAGGCCCACTCCCCGCGCGGATTGTGGCCGAGGACCCGAGCAGCTTCTGGAACAAGCCCTCCGTCGTCTCAGTCGTGCGGCCGGGCCACCCGGTCCGCCCGCATGCTCGTCCGGACCTCCTCCTCGATGACCTTCCAGGCGGCGTCCTCCAGCTCCAGGAACCGCGGCTGCCGCTTCAGTGCCAGCGGCCGCGGCCGCGGCAGGTCCACCCGGAGCACCGCCTTCACCCGACTGGGCCGCGAGGAGAAGATCACGACCCGGTCCGAGAGATAGATCGCCTCGTTGATGTGGTGGGTGATGAAGAGGACCGTCTTGCGCGCCTGCTGCCAGACCGTGAGCAGCTCCTGCTGCATCACCTCACGGGTCTGGGCGTCCAGGGCAGCGAAGGGCTCGTCCATCAGGAGGATCAGCGGGTCGATGGTCAGCGCCCGGGCAAGGTTGACCCGCTGCTGCATCCCGCCCGAGAGCTCGTGCGGGTAGTACTCCTCGAAGCCCCGGAGGCCCACCAGCTCCACGAAGGCCCGGGCCCGCTCGGCGGTCTCCGGGGTGAGGCGCCGCTGGAGTTCCAGGCCGTAGGTCGCATTGCGGGCCACCGTCCGCCAGGGCAGCAGGCACGGATCCTGGAAGACCACGGCCCGGTCCGGCCCGGGCCCGGTCACCGGCTGGCCGTCCAACAGGACCTCGCCCCCCGTCGGCCTGAGGAGCCCGTCCACGATGTTCAGGAAGGTCGTTTTCCCGCACCCGCTCGGCCCGATGAGGCTGACGAACTCCCCCGCCATCACCTCCAGCGAGATCCCGTCCAGGGCGGTGAGCCGCCGCCCGGTGCGGGGCTGGTAGTACTCCAGCCGGACGTCGCGCGCCTCGAGCCTGGGGATGGCCACACCGCGCTCCGGAACTCAGGGGGCAGCGCCCACCCGGGGGCGCCACTTCTCGAAGCGCCGCTCGAGCCGGCTCAGAACCTCCATCGAGACCATGCCGGCGGCGGCGATGATCAGGATCCCGACGAAGACCTTGTCCGTCTGGAAGGAGGCCCCGGCCACCGTGATAAGGAACCCGATGCCGGCGGTGGCCGCGTACAGCTCCCCGACCACCACTCCCACCAGGGCCCGCCCCACCCCCAGCCGGAGCCCGGTGAGGATGAAGGGGACGCTGCTCGGGAGAACGATCGTCCGGAACACCTGGAGGTCATCGGCTCCGAAGGATCGGGCCGCCCGGAGGAGCCGCTCGTCCGTGGTCCGGACGGCGGCCAGCGTGTTGATGAGGATGGGGAAGACGGCCCCCAGGAAGACCACCACGATCTTGGACCAGATGCCGATTCCCACCCAGATGATGATCAGGGGGAGCAGGGCGACGCGGGGGGTGGCGTAGAGGCCGGAGATGAAGGGGTCCAGGAGGTAGAAGAGGCGCCGGTACCAGCCGGTCGCGATCCCCAGCGGGATCCCCACGGCGACCGACATCGCGTAGCCCACGATGAACTCAATCCCGCTCACCCGCAGGTCGTTCCAGAGGTCCCCCGAGGCGGCCAGCTCCACGGCCGCCTTCGCGATTCGCATGGGCGAGGAGATGAAGACCAGCGGGACCAGCTCGCGGGCGGCCACCCACTCCCACGCGAGCAGGACCGCCGCCACCGAAGCGACCCCCAGGATCGCCCGCTCGGAGGTCAGGTAGAAGCGCCGGAGCGGAGAGGCTGCCGCCAGCGCCACGTCCACCAGGGGCGCCTCCTCCACCGGCCCCCGGGCCACCCCCTCCCGCGCCTCCTCCGCGCGGTCCATGACCCCTCCCACCCTAGTTCTTGCGGCCGAAAAGGTCCACGTAGGACCGCTCCACCATGTCCTCCACCGTCCAGTGGCTCTCCAGCTCCCCGACCTTCTTCTCGCTCTCCAGGAGGAACTGGAAGCCCTCGATGGCGAGGCGACCATCGTCCGGGAAGGACTTGACGTACTCCCTGTACCCCGCCTCGGCCACGTCCCGGGGGTACTTCAGCTTCTGCATCAGGATCCCGATGCCCAGTTCGGGGTTCTCCTTCACGTCCCGAACCCCCCGCTGGTGGGCCCGGATGTACTTCACGACGGTGTCCCGCTGCTCGCCGAGTACGCGGGCCAGGGCGTAGTATCCCAGGTAGCCCCAGTCCGGGATGATCTCGGCCAGGTCCACGAGCATCCGGAACCCCTCCTTCTCCGCCACCAGCGTCTGGGGGAACCACATGATGGTGGCGTCCACGGATCCCGATTTCAAGGCTGCGTAGCGGGCCGGCGTGGAGCCGACCTGGAGGATGGCAGCCTCCTTCATGGGCTCCACCCCGAAGCGCCGGAGCGTGAATTGGGTCAGATAGTCCGACTGCGCCCCGAACTTGCTGACCGCCAGCCTCTTCCCCTTCAACTCCTGCACGCTCTTGATCTCGGGCCGGGCGTAAAGCTTGAAGGGCATGAAGTTGGAGATCCCCCAGAAGAACCGGGCATCCTGCTGCGCTTTGCGGAGCTGGAGCACCTCCGTGATGGACCCGAAGGCGATCTGCACCTCGCCCGCCAGGACCGCCTGGCTGTTTTCGGTCCCGCTCCTGAAGACGGGGAGCGAGACGTCGAGGCCCTCCTCCTTGAAGTACCCTTTCTGCTCGGCGGCGAAGATGGGGAGGGCGGAGGGGGAGAGCGAGGTGAGGCCCACCGTGATCCGCTCGGCCGCGGCGGGGGCGGTCCCCGCGAGGAGCAGGAGCGCGGCGGCGGCGGCGCGGGTCAAACGTCCCATGGCAGGCTCCTTTCTCCGTCCCGCATGCCTGGGGACGGGATCGGTTTTGACGAGAGACCACCCTGAGGGACGCGGGGGAGGCGACCGCCGGGCATCGGGCGGCTGCCCCGCCCGGCGCGAAGCAGGACTGGCCGCACTATGCCGTCTGCCTTCGGCCCTTGTCAATCCCCTTTCCGTTCCGGCGCGCCCGCCCCCTCCGGCATCGCGCCCCCGGAACCGCTCCCGATGCGCGTCCGCGCCCTCGCAGCGCCCGGAATCTGCTCCGGGCGCGGGCTCGCGGGCTCGCGTCCGCTCCGCGCGAGCACGCACCATCTAAGTTGCCATTTCTCCGGCGCTAAAAATTTCGGACGCCCGCACCAAAAAAACGCTTGACTCCGTTTTCGCCGGTGGGGTACAAGAGGCGCCGCTGATCGCTCGTGTAATTCCCGCAAACGCGCTTCTGGTAAAGGTTTCCACAGCTTCGGGTCTCGCACTCCATGCCAGTTTTCCACAGCGTCTCACCGAACGCCACCGCTTCCCGGTGGTTCCAGTCCCGGCCTCCTGTGGATAACCGTGTGGATACCGCTTCCGCCAGATACCGGAACGACTTCCGGGCGCGCACGGAGCGAACCGGCGAATTTTCCGGCCCTCGTGCCGGTGAACGGCCTGTGGATTCATCCTTCATAGAGATTGCGGAGGACCCACCATGGTGACGGGGGCGCACCTCACCCAGGAGATTTGGCAGGAGGCCCTGTCGGCAATCCGGGAACGGATCAACGGCCACTCCTACGAGACCTGGTTCAAGCCACTCACCCTCAGCCTCATCGAGGCGAACCGGGCCCGGGTCTCACTGCCCAACTCGTTCTTCAAGGAGTGGTTCGAGGAGCACTACCTGGATCTCCTCAAGGGGGCGCTGGAAGACCTGGTCTTCACCAAGGTGAACCTGGAGCTGGTGATTTCGGATGGGGAGGCGGGACCTGCCCTGGCTCCCACGCCTTCCCGCGATGGGAGCGGGCGGCGGAGCGCCCGGCGGCCCCCCGCCTCCCCCGCCTCTCTGAACCCCCGGTACACCTTTGATTCCTTCGTGGTCGGCTCGGGCAACCAGTTCGCCCACGCCGCCTCCTCCGCCGTCGCGGACCAGCTCTCCAAGGCCTACAACCCCCTCTTCATCTACGGGGGGGTCGGCCTCGGGAAAACCCACCTGTTGCAGGCGATCGGGCACCTGGCCTTGCAGCGGCAACACAGTCTCCGCATTTCCTACGTCTCCTCCGAGAAGTTTACCAATGACCTGATCAACGCGATTCGCTTCGACGCCACCCGCGAGTTCCGGACCCACTACCGGGGTCTGGACCTCCTCCTGGTGGATGACATCCAGTTCATCGCCGGCAAGGAGCGGACCCAGGAGGAGTTCTTCCACACCTTCAACGACCTGTACAACGCCCCGAAGCAGATCGTCATCTCCAGCGACAGCATGCCGAAGGAGATCCCGGGGCTGGAGGAGCGCCTGCGCTCCCGGTTCGAGTGGGGCCTCATCGCCGACATCCAGCCTCCCGACCTGGAGACGAAAGCCGCCATCCTCCGGAAGAAGGCTCAGGCGGAGGGGCTCCGGATCCCCGACGAGGTCTCGCTCTTCATCGCCAAGAGCGTGAAGTCCAACGTGCGGGAGCTGGAGGGCTACCTGGTCCGGCTGGTGGCGTTCGCTTCTCTCACCGGTCAGGAGATTTCGCTGCAACTCGCGCAGGAGGTTCTGAAGGAGTTGGTGCGGGACGACCGGAGCATCAGCATCGGCCACATCCAGCGCCTGGTGGCCGACTACTACCACCTCAAGGTGAAGGAACTCATCTCCCGGAACCGGAACAAGGCCGTGGTCCTCCCCCGGCAGGTGGCCATGTACCTGAGCCGCGCCCACACCGGCGCCTCCCTTCCGGACATCGGGGCGGCCTTCGGCGGCAAGGATCACTCCACCGTCATCCACGCCTGCACGAAGGTGCGGGACCTGCTGGCCCGGGAGGAGGGGTTCCGGAAGCAGGTGACGGAGCTGACCACGCTCCTGACGGGATAGGGCGGGCGGCTACTGTGACTCCAACGAATTGTCGATAGTGCTCATCCGACGGCTGGGGTGCCGGCCCAAATGACGAGCATCACGAGGCCCGAGGGAGGAGGCGGCCGGAGGCGTACGCTCCTGGTACGTTGAGGACCGCCGCGGGCACCACCCGAAGGGTGGTCGGAGAACGACGTGAGGCGACGTCAGTTGGGCCGGCACTACTGCTGCGGGCCGAGGCCGGGCACCTGCAGCGTGATCGTGAGAGGGTTGCTGCCGCGCAGGAGGCGGATACTCACCGGTCCGGCAGCCTGCCGGAAGGCGGCGGCGTAATCGGCGGCGCTCACCACGTCCCGGCCGTCCACGCTGAGGACCATATCGCCCGGCTGCAGGCCCGCCCGTTCGGCCGGGCTGCCGCGCTCCACCACTACCACCCGGACCCCCCCCTGCCGGCCAAGCCCGAGCCGCTCCGCCAAGGCAGCATCGAACCCCCGGACGATGACCCCGAACGCTTCGGCGGCAAGCCCGTCGGCCGCCTCCTGTGGCATCCGGGCGATGCGGATCGGGATGGTCAGGCGATCTGCGTCCCGCAGGATGACCAGGGTGACCTCTTCCCCCACGGCCATGTGCCGGACGATCTGCTGCAGGTCCTTCACCTCCCAGACCCGCCGCGGGCCCACCTGCACGAGCACATCCCCCGGTTTCAGTCCTGCCTTCTGGGCCGGGCCGTCGGGCA
>DASYVA010000161.1 GCA_036000645.1 Candidatus Methylomirabilis sp. | reverse complement strand
GCGGGCCGGGAGGTCTTCATCGCCGGCTCCATCGGCCCGGTCGGGACGCTCACCGAGGCCCTGGAGGAGCCGAGCGTCACGGCCTTCACCGAGGCGTACCAGGAGCAGGCCCGGGCGCTCGAGGACCGGGGGGTGAACCTCTTCATGGTGGAGACCTTTCCTTCGCTCGCCGAGCTCCTCTGCTGCCTGCGGGCCCTCCGGGGGGCCTCCCGCTTGCCGGTGGTCGCCCAGCTCACCTTCACCGAGGAGGCCAAGACCCCGACGGGGGTGAGCGCGCGCGCCGCCGCAGAGGCGCTGCGGCCACTCCAGCTGGCGGCCTTCGGCCTCAACTGCAGCGTGGGGCCCGGGGACACGCTGGGGATTCTCCGGGAGATGGCGGCGGCGGCAGACGGCCACGCCCTCTCGGCTCAGCCCAACGCGGGGTTCCCCTCCCGGGTGGCCGGCCGGATCGTCTACCCCGCCTCCTCCCCCGAGTACTTCGCCAACTTCGCTCAGGACGCGGTCCGCCTCGGCGCTCGGATCGTAGGGGGCTGCTGCGGGACCGCGCCCGCCCACATCCGCGCGATGGCGGAAGCGGTCCGGTACCTGGGCCCGGCGCAGGCGGTCAGCGTCGCCGCTGCGCCGGAGGTGGCGGAGGAGATCCACGCTCCCTCGACCGAACTCTCGCCCTTCGCCCGGAAGCTCCGGGCGGGGACCTTCCTGCGCCTGGTCGAGCTGGACCCGCCCAAGGGGATCGTCCTGGACCGGGTCCTGGAAGCGGCGAAGGGGCTGAAGGAGGCGGAGTGCGTGGACGCGGTGGACATCAACTCGGGGACGCTCGCGCGCATCCAGCTCGATTCCCTCATGATGGCCATGGCCATCGAGCGGCGGGTGGGGATCGAGACGGTCCCGCACCTGACCACCCGGGACATGTCGGTCATGGGGCTGCAGTCCGCTCTGATGGGAGCCTGGGCGGTGGGGGGGATCCGGAACATCCTGGCGATCACCGGGGATCCGCCGGCCATCGGGGACTACCCCCAGGCCCGCGGGGTCTTCGAGGTCGACTCCATCGGCCTCGTCCAGCTCATCCAGCGGCTCAACCAGGGCCTGGACCACGCCGGAAAGGTCATCGGACCCCCCACCGCGTTCACGGTGGGCGTCGCGCTCAACCCGACGGCGCAGGACCTGGAGACGGAGCTCAGGCGATTTGAGCAGAAGGTGGCGGCCGGAGCCCAGTTCGCCATGACCCAGCCCCTCTTCGCCCCGGAGCTCTGGACGGATTTCCTGAAAATCCTGGGAAGGCCCCCCATCCCTATCCTCGTAGGGGTCTGGCCGCTCGCCTCCTACAAGCAGGCGCTCCGGCTCCACAACGAGGTCCCGGGGATCGTCGTGCCGGATCGGATCCAGGACCTGATGAAGCAGGCGGGACCGGAGGCCCGGGCCGAGGGCCTCCGGATCGCGCGCGAGGTGTACGCCGTCGTCCGGGAGACCGCCGCCGGCGTCTACGTGATCCCGCCCTTCCACCGCTACGAGGAGGCCCTGGCCGTCCTGGCCTAGGGAGGCCCGTGACCCGGCCCTGGCTGCGGCTGAGTGTTTCCCTGACGATCCTGCTGTTCGCGGCCGGTGCGGCGGCGGCCGCCGAGGATGACCTCCGGACCCTCGTCCTCCTGCACGTCATCAAGCGGGAGGCGCTCTTCTTCAGCGGGCGGACGGGGAGCTGGACGGTCGTCCGGCTCGACTCGGGGGAGCGGGTCGTGAAAACGGGGGCCGACGGCGCCGTGGCCGTAGTCCTCACCAGCCGCCGGGCGATCGGGTTCTCGGCCCTGCTCGGCCAGGTGGACGAGGTCCCCGTTCCGGAGGAGGAAGGGCTCGAAGCGTTCCGGGTCTCCGGGGAGGTGGCCAGCGTCCTCACGCGACGGCGGGCCTTCGGGTTCTCGGCGCAGGCCGGGCGATGGGCAGAGGTGCAGCGATTCCAGCTCGGCGCGACGCCCTGAGCCGGCACCCCAGTGGAAGCCCTCTCGCGCTACTTCAGGAGGAGCCCCACCATCCGCTCGATCGTCCACACCGCTCCCAGAATCCCGGCCGGCACTCCCAGCGTCCCGGCCACGGCCAGGGCCACGAGACCGGCCACCCGGGAGGCGCGGGCCGAGTTCCAACCGGCCAGCGTGCCGCTCAGGACCGCCCGCTCGTCCCCTGTCACCTGGGACCGGCGTGCGGCAGCCTCGGCCATCTGCCCGGCGACCTCACGGGCCCGCTCGGCCAGGACGTGCTCCAGATAGAACCACCCTGCCATGATGACCCTCCCCGCGGCTCCCCCGCCCGTTCGTTGCCCTTGCCGACCGCCATATATCCTGCTATACTCTTTATGCAGGTTAGAGACTATGCTATCCCTGTATAACCTGTCAATAGAATTGTAATGGTTAGTTCCACCGGCAGGCGGGCGCGCAAAGGAGGGGGGATGCAATCTGGTTCCCCGGCACCCACGTTCGACCTTTCGGGCGGCCGCGCGTGCCTCGACTTCGCCAACACCCTGTCCAACCGGCTCGCCAGCCACCCGAGGGAACGGCTGGTCGGCTATGGCGACCTGGTGGCCTGGAGCCGGCAGGCGGGCGTCGTGACGGAACGCGAGGCGCGGGCTCTCCGCCGGGAAGCCCAGCGGCACCCCGCAGAAGCCGCCGCGGTTCTCGAACGCGCCATCCACCTGCGGGAGGCGATCTACCGGATCTTCTCTGCGGTCGCAGCCGAGCGCCCGGCGGAGGGGGGCGACCTCGCCGCCTTGAACGCCGCGCTGGCCGACGCGCTGCCCCTATTGGGGCTCGTCCCGGCGGGAGATCGCTTCGCGTGGGAGTGGATGACGAATGGTCAGCGACTCGATCGGATGCTCTGGCCGGTGGCCCGGTCGACAGCGGACCTGCTGACTTCTGCGGAGCTGACCAAGGTCCGGGAGTGCGAGGCGGAGAGCTGCGCCTGGCTCTTCCTGGACCGGAGCCGGAACCGGAGCCGCCGGTGGTGCGACATGGGGGTCTGCGGCAACCGGGCCAAGGCCCGCCGGCACTACGAGCGGAAGAAGGGGGGCCAGGCCCGATAGCGCACAGCGTGGTCCCCGATCCTGAATGGAAGGCGGACTCTCCGAGACGCGGAGGAGCCCGATGGGGCTGGTAGCGCGAGCGGGCAGAGGGCTGCGGCGCGTTGCGCGCGGCCTGCTCAGTTGGGCATCGTTCGCGTGCATCCCGATCGGGATGGTGATGGTCGTGGCGGGGCTCCCGGGGCTAGGCGGGCTCTTGATCATCGGCGGGATCCTGGCCTACTTCCTCGTGGACCCCATCCTGTTCCTGCTCGATCTCGCCAGCCCAAAGGGGGAGGACAGGGAAGGGCGGGGCTCCGGCCAGAGGAAGCCATAACTCCCTCTCCTGCCAGCAGCCGAAAAGACCACGGCCGCCCGGATGGGCGGCCGTTGCGGTCTCTTCGGGGAGCCGGATCTGGTCTCCGCGGCCCGGGTCTTTCTGGGGACCGTACTCTACCGTACTCTATTGTTCAATGAGTGAGCCTTACGGAGCCGGGGGGCCGGGGGCTGGCCCTGGCATCTCCTTCGGCCCTGCCACCCCGTGGCGGGCCTCGAACTCCGCCCGGAGGGCCTGACGCCGGGCGCGGTACTCGCCCTTCAGACTCCTCAGGCGGCTGCGGAACTCCTGGTGAAGGACCCGCATCCGCTCGCGATACTCCTGCCGCACCTCCGGGCTTCCGCTCTGCGCTGCTGGCGGCCCCGCCTCCGGGGAAGCCCCAGTCGCCAGCAGGAGGGCCGCCGCAAGGCCGACCATCCGCCAGCCGTCCGTCCGGTTTCGCATCGTTGGCCTCCTGATCTGCTTCGGGCCGGGGTCCTTCCCCGCCCTACCCGCCTTAGACCCGGGCCTCCAGGAGCGGTTGAAACCCGACGGACCGCCCCTCACTCGGCCTCCACAGGGGGTTGCTCCACGGCAAGGGGCGGCGCGCTCCCGTAGACCTCCTTCAGCTTCTTCACCAGGGCCTGCCCCCGCACCACAATCTCCCCCCGATCGTTGCGGCACTCGAGGGCAACGCTGACGACCCCCTTCGCGTCGATTCCCGCGATGGTGCCGGTCGCCGTGATCCGGTCGCCGTGCCGAACAGGGGCGGTGAACTCCATCTCCTGCCGCAGGTAGACGCACCAGGGGCAGAGCTCCGCCAGGACGCCGGAGAACAGGCTCGCGGTGTGAAAGCCGTGGGCGATGCGCCCGCCGAAGCGCGTTCGCCCGGCCAACGTCTCGTTGAAGTGCAGGGGGTTGAAGTCGAGGGAGAGGAACCCGAAGAAGAGGGTCCCGGCGTCGGTGAAGGTCTTGGTGTGCGCCACGCGCTTGCCGGGATACACGTCCCCATGCCGCGGGGAGAGCGTGCCACCGCCGATCCCGGCCCAGGGATTCCCACTGACGCTCGCCAGGAAGCGGCCCACTGCCCGCCCCTGCTCCCACTGGATCCGCGCGACCTCTCTCCAGAGATCCTGGTAGCCCGTGAGCGGCCCCAGGGTAAAGGCGGCCCATGCCCGAATGAGCTCCTGCATGCAACCCTCCTCGGCTACTCGTCCGGTGCAAGCCGTCCTGCCGCTAGACTGCAGAATCCATACCACGACGCTATGGTATCCTACAATGAAATGAACAGACGCATCGTCGGTACGAAACTTGCTCGTTACTCAACCACCATGGACCAGATGGCCACATCTGAGGCAAAGCCCCGGATTCTCCCGCTTAGCGGCAACGCCCTGGCGCGGGGGAACGGCAGGGGGGAAGACGGGGCTTCCCGCCCCGCCTCCCATTTCGTGGAGGGGGGAACGGTCCGGCTGCATTACCTCGTCACACCGCCCCGGCACGCCACCAGCCCCGTTCTGCTCTTGATCCACGGGACGGGCGGCAACGCCGCGTCCTGGACGTACCAGTTGCGTGGTCTCCGGGACGCCGCCCGTCCCCTGGCGGTGGACCTGCCCGGCCACGGCATTTCCGGGCGGATCGCCTCCCCCTCCATCCCCGGCTACGCCGCAGCGGTGGCGGAGACGATGGCCCACCTCGCGCCCGGTCGGTTCTTCGTGGCCGGGCATTCCCTGGGAGGGGCCGTGGCGCTCGAGCTGGCCCTCCGGTACCCGGGGCGGGTCCGGGGCCTCATCCTGATCGCCACCGGCGCGCACTTCCCGGCTCTGGCCGCGACCCCGAACCTGTTCCTCCTTCCGGCCGCGGTGGCGCCGGGGAAGTTCCGTGACCTGTTCCTGGGGGAGGGGGTGAGCGCGGAGGCGCTGGCCCTCGCGCGGGCTGCGGTCGCCGGGTGCCCCCCCGACATCATTCGGGCCGACATCGGCGCCGCGAAGGCGTTCGATGTCCGGTCCGCCCTTTCCGGCCTGCGTCGCCCCACCCTCATCCTCTGCGGGACCGAGGACCACATCACGCCTCCCCGCTATGCCACCTGGCTCCAGGAGGGTCTCGCGAACTGTGAGCTCGTCCTGATCCCGGGGGCGGGCCACATGCTCCCGCTCGAGCGGCCGGAGCAGGTCAACGCCGCCCTCGCCCGCTTCCTGCGCGGCCAGCGCCTGCTCCGGCGCCTCCTCCGCGGCGCCGGACGCGCGGCCGCCTTCCTCCTCCGCCGTCGCGCGGGGCGCTAGCCCCGCCGCCGTCCTCTGGCCCCTCGCCGGGTCCCTGGAGCTTTACAAGGCCCGCGCTGAGGCGCTAGACTCCGGCCCATGCTGCCGTCCTACCTGCCGCTCAGCGAGAGCGGGGAGTTGGCCCGCCGGGCCGAGCGCCTCTCGGCGATGCTCGGCGCCTGTGACATCTGCCCCAAGGACTGCCGCGTCAACCGCCTGCGGGGCGAGGTGGGGTTCTGCTGGAGCGGGGCGGATGCGGTGGTGAGCGCCGTCGTCCCCCACTTCGGCGAAGAGCCCTGCCTCACGGGAACGGGGGGGGCCGGCAATATCTTCTTCGGCAACTGCAACATGCGCTGCGTCTACTGCCAGAACTGGCAGATCAGCCAGGACTGGAAGGGCCAGCGGCGCAACACGGTCCCGGTCGAGGGGCTGGCGAAGGCCATGCTGGCCCTGCAGGAGCGGGGATGCCACAACATCAACCTGGTCTCCCCGACCCACTTCGTCCCGCAGATCGTGGCCGCCCTCGCCCTGGCCGCCCCCCGGGGGCTTCGCCTCCCGCTGGTCTACAACACCAACGCCTATGACAGCGTGGCGGTCCTCCGCCTCCTGGACGGGATCGTGGACATCTACCTGCCGGACCTGAAGTACAGCGACAACGCTGCGGCGAAGGAGTACTCGGTCGCGGGGAACTACGCAGAGGCCAGCCGGACCGCCCTGAAGGAGATGTACCGGCAAATGGGGCCCGACCTCCTCCTGGATGAGGCGGGCCTCGCCCGCCGGGGACTCATCATCCGGCACCTGATCCTGCCCAATGACATCGCGGGCAGCCGCGAGTGCCTGCGCTTCGTCGCCGAGGAACTCTCCCCGGCCGTCCATCTGAGCATCATGGCCCAGTACTACCCGACGAACAAGGCCGGCCGGAAGGACCTCATCAGCCGGAAAATCCGGGCGCGGGAGTACGCCGAGGTCCTGGAGATGCTGGAGGAGTTCGGCTTCGAGAACGGCTGGACCCAGGAGTTTGCCGCCACCGACATCGGCCGCCCCGACTTCGCCTCCGCCGCCCCCTTCGCTTGGGAGGGGGGCTCCGCCCCCGTCACGCTCACCCTCCCGCGCGGGGCCAGTCCCACCCCCTAGAGACGGATCCCCCGGAATTGGCGGGCCTTCTCCCCGCCGCAAACGCTGGCGCGGGGCTCCCGATGTCAGGCGGCTTCGCGGATGACGTCCATGAAGGCGCTCACGGAGAAGATCGCCCGGCCGATGCCGGGTGGCCCGTAGCCGGGGGGGACGGGAAGGCGATGCCTGGCGTGGGTGTCCCGCCACGTCTGCAGCAGGCGGGCGTGGTATTCCAGGGGTGCCCCGCCCTGGGTGCTCCCCAGGAGGGAAAGGGGCTCGGGGCACCAAGTGGTGAAGCGGGGGCAGACCCCGTGGGACATGAAGAACTCCAGGCCCTCGGCGGTGGAGGCGATCGCCTCCTCCACCGTGGGAAAGCCGTGGGGCTTGGACATCTCGATCCCGGCCACGAAGTTGGGGATGACCTTCTCCGGCCCGAAGACGGTGGCGGCGTCCAGGATTCGCCGGATCCACTCGTCGCGGCCGATGTAGCGGGCCTTCCCCGGGCAGATGAGGTCGAAGAGGCGCCGGTCCCAGACCTCGTAGTTGGGGTGGTAGATCTGGACGCCGGCGTCCTTGAACTTCTGAACCTGATCCTTGGGCAGGGCCTGGACCACCATCTTGCTGATCCAGCGCCCCGGGAACTTCGCCTCGACGGCCGCGGGGTACTGGGCGTAGAAGTCCACCTCCGCCTTGCCCTGGAGGCTCCCGGTAATGCTCCCCCCGGTGACCGTGTAGGCCCCGCTGGCCGTGTCGGTGGCGGCGATGGCCTCCAGGGCCTCCAGGACCTCCGCCACCGTCTTCACCTGGGTGTAGGGTCGGCCGGCCTTCACCTGCTGGCGGTAGTTCTCATTGATATCGCAGAACTGGCACTCCTCCTGCTTCCCGAAGTACTGGCACAGCCGGAAGACGGTGAGGTAGATCAGGTACCCCCACTCGATAGTCGGGGCGATCTCGTGCAGCGGCTTGCCGTTTTGGGCCGTTCGGGCGTAGTAGGCGGGCGCCCGCTGGTAGGCGACGTGCGCGAGCGGAGTTCCCTCCAGCGTGAGCGCCAGCTGGCCATCCCGGAGCTCGACCCGGTAGGGGGAAGACGGGTTCACCCGGACCGAGACGATCACCCGCCGGAAGCGCCACGGACCCCCCTCGAGGGCGATCTCCTCGGGGGCCCGGAGGTGCTCCTCCTGCTTCATCTGGACGATCGGAATGAGGTCAAAGGAGAAGATGAAGTAGGTCTTCGGCTTGAAACCGGTCGCGATCCGAAGGGCGTCCTCGCTGAAGGCGAGCCCCGTGCGCAGGAGGTCCTCCTTGACGAGGGCCTCCGCCGGCAGGTCCGGGAAGCGCTGGACGAGCGCCTCGACCTCTGCGAGCCGGGTCTGCGGTTCGGTCACGCGCACGGGCTTCCTTTCAGGAATCCCCGGAGCGACCCGGGCGGCCGGCGGCGCCCCGGGCGCGAGGAGCGGCGGGGAGCGGCTAGCTCGGCCAGCCGATGTACTGTCCGTCTTCCCACAGCTCCACCATCCGGGCCAAGATGGCCAGGCGGTCCTCGAAGCGGTCGCGCTGGGAGAGGTTCCGGTCGCGCGACCAGACCTCGTCCAGCACCGGACGCTCCGGCTCCTCGAGCGCGGTGTAGGCCTCCCGAAGGCGCGCGAGGGTGGCCCGGTTGCACCCCTGGAGGTTTGAGGCTGGGACGATGAGGGGCTGGGGGTTATCCTGCAGATGCCCCCAGTGCAGGCAGTCCCGAATGTTGATCCCGATGAGGACCCGGGCCAGGCGGGCAAACTCCATGAACCACTCGGTCGTCCGCTGGCAGACGAGGCAACCCGGGCAGCCATCTTGGGTGACGACGGCCGTGTAGCCGCGGCTCAGGGGCCCGTCGGCCAGGACCCAGCCCACCGCCCGGTAGTGGTGGAATCGCATCTGGAGGCGAAGAGAACTCCCGCGCATCAGCGTCGACCCTCGGTGAAGGGCCTTAGTCTACCGGAGGCGGCCGGTGGACGCAAGGCGTCCGCAAGGGGCTTTACAAGTCCCGGCGCCGTGGGGTATACAGGGGCGGGTTTTTGGCTCCCACACCTTTGCGAAGGAGGGATGACGGATGGCGAAGCGGGCAGGCAAGGGGGGCGATCTCATCATCTCCAAGAGCCGGACGAAGGACGCCGTCAAGAAGTGCAACGTCGCCAGTGACTTCTACGCTGCCCTGGACCGGAAGGTGCGCGAACTCCTCGTCGGGGCCGAGCGGCGCTGCCTGGACAACAAGCGGAAGACCCTGAAGCCCCAGGACCTGTAGGCCTCATTCCCAAGGCCGCCCACGCCCCCGGGCCGAACAGCCCGTGGGCGTCGGTGTTTCGGGGGGGTCTGGCTAGATCTTGTGGCCGAAATCGGCCGGCAGGCGGTACTCGTGCTGGCCGCGGATCGGGTCGCCCTCCGCATAGCGGCTCCACCGGAACGGCCGGAGATCCACCGTCCGGGCGCGCCCGTCCAGGATCAGCTCGCTCAGGCAGGCCCCGACGGCAGGGGCCTTCTTGAACCCGGTCCCGCTGAAGCCGGCCGCGACGAAGAGACCCCGGACGGTCGGCACCTCGTCCAGAATCGCCCGGGTGTCCGGGCTCATGTCGTAGATGCCGGCGTGGCCCCGAACGTAGGGGGCGTCCCCCATTGCCGGAAGACGGCGGGCGAGCTTCGCCCGGGCGACCAGGAGGAACTCCGGGTCGTTCGCCTGTTCGTACGCGTCCGGATCGGCCGGCCCTTGCCCGTTCCAGAGGCCGACCCCGACCAGGGTGAGGTCGTCCCGGGCCGGCCGGAAATAGGCACCGACCGCCCCATCGATGACCGTGGGGTGGCCCGCCGCCAGCAGGGGCGGCCTGCGGAAGGCGGCGAGCTGAGCCCGGTGCGGGGTGATGTGCAGCTCGGCCCCGGCCGTTCGCAGGAGCCGGGGGGTCCAGGGGCCGGTCAGGAGGACGACGGTCGGGGCGTCCACCGGTCCCCGGGTCGTCTCCACCCCCGCGATCCGGCCCGCCCGGGTCCGAAGCGCCAGGACCTCCGCGCCCACCTCGAGGCGTGCTCCACGGGCCTGGGCCTGCTCCAGGAAGGCCCGCGTCGTGGCGATGGGATCGGCGTACCCACTCTCGGGCTCATAAGCGGCGAGGGCCAGGTCCTCCGTCGCCAGAGCCGGAGCCGCGGCTTTCACCTCCGCGGCGGTCAGCACCTCCGTCTTGGCCCCGAGGCCCTGGAGCATCGCGACGTTCCGCCGGAGCGCCTCGGCGTCCTCCGGCAGGACGGTCATGACGAAGCCGGTTCGGGTGAAGCCGCAGTCCCCGCCGACGGCGTCCCCCCAGTGCTGGTAGACGGGGAAGGAAGCGATGGCCATCCGGGCTTCCGGCTCGTTCGTGTAGTGCATCCGGATGAAGGCCGCAGACTTCCCGGTGCCGCCGGCCGCGATCCCCGTCTTCTCCAGGACGAGGACCTGGCGCACCCCAGCCCGGGCGAGGTGAAAGGCGACACTCGCCCCCATCACGCCGGCGCCGACCACCACTGCACCCGCCGTCCGCTGCATCGCCGCCCCTTTCTCTCCCCTGTGCGTGGCCGCTCCGGCCGGTCCGCATCATAACACGCACATTGGGAGTTTTCCCCCCCGGAGCGGAACGGCGATCCCCACCGCCTGGAATGCGGGGGGAATGATCCCTGTCGCTGCCCCCCGATCTTCCCAGGACTTACCCTCTGGAGCTTCAGGTCCCGCGCGAAGAGGGGGGGCCTGGCACCGGCTTTGCTGCTGGCGGATCCTGTCATCTTTTTCATAGTCCCCATCCTGCGGTTCCATAGAGGAGGCAGTCATGAGCCCGATGTTCGCGCGGCGCCACCCCCGCACGCAGATGTACCTCCCGAGCCGCTGCACGGCCCTGCTCTCCCGCGACCGGACGGTCCCGCTGGACGGGAAGGTCGACACGGTGGGCTGCGGGGGCCTGCGCTTGCTCCTGCCGACCCTCCTCAAGCCACCAACGCCCGTCACGGTCTCGCTTGCCGGGGAGCACTCCCTGCGGACCCGCGTGGTCTGGGCCGGGCCGACGCGCCGAACAGACCTGGGGATCGTCGTTCCCCACGGGCTCCGGTTCCTGGAGGACATCACCGAGTTCACGTTCGCCGATCTCCTGAGGTCCCTCGGCGAGAGGGCCCAGGTCCAGCGCAGTCCGCGCTTGCCCGTCCGGCTGGGCGTCCAGGTGATGCTGGGAGAGACCTTTCAGCCGGCCACGACGCTGAACCTGAGCGCGACCGGCGCCTTCCTCGCCACGCCCACCCCTTCCGCCGCCGGCGAGGAGCTTCTCCTGCACCTCACCCTCCCCGGGAGCCAGCGCCCCCTGTACCTGTCGAGCCACGTCGTCTGGCAGAACAGCCTCCGCAGCAGCAACGGGTTCCAACCGGGGATGGGAGTGACCTTCGGCAACATCGGTGCGCAGGAGGCGACCGCCCTGCGACAGTTCCTCCAGCCCATCCTGGCCCGGTAGCGGCACCTCCTCTCCGCGCTCTGCCGCACCTGCCCCCCGCCTCCGCCTCCGGCATTGCGGCACTTCCCCGTCTGTAATAGCATGCCCCCGACGGGGTTCGGCCCGGCCACTCGCACTCTCCCCGAGAGGTGCCATGCCCCCTCCGCCGCCGCGTTCTCGCCGGGGGGGCCGCGCGCCCCGCGCCGTCCGCCGCGGCCGGCGCCGGGGCCGCTCCGGCCCCCGCAAGCGTCTCGTCCTCTTCCTCCCCGCCGACCTCGTGAAGGCCCTGCAGGGTGAAGCCGCCGCGCGCACCGAGTCCCTCGAGGCCATCCTGGAGGCCCTCCTCCAGCGTGGCCTGCGTGCGGGGCGGGACGCGCTCCCGTGAGCGGCGGCGGCCGCGAGATGCGCCTGGATCCCACCACCCGGGCCTGGATCCTGGTCGGGAAGGCCCCTCAGGAGCCGGAGGGGAAGCAGGCCTCGGAGGGCTGCCCCTTCTGCCCCGGCCGTGAGGGGGAGACCCCTCCCACCATCGCCGCCATTGCGGGTCCCGACGGGGCCTGGCGCGTCCGCTGCTTCGCAGACCGCTCCCCCGTCTTCCGGATCGAGGGTCCTCTCGACCGCACCGGGGAAGGCCTCTACGACCGGATGCGCAACGTGGGGGCCCATGAGGTCATCGTCGAGTGCCGCGAGCACGGCCGGCGCCCCCCCCAGTTCCACGATGCCGAGCTCGCCGACGTCTTCCGGCTCATCCAGGCGCGCGTGAGCGGCCTGCACCGGGACCCCCGGTTCCGCTACGTCCTCCTCTTCCGCAACCAGGGCCCGCTGGCCGGCTCCCTCATCGACCACCCCCATTCCCACCTGGTCGCGACTCCGGTGATCCCCCGGCGGCTGGAGCAGGAGCTGCGCTGGGCGAAGCAGCACTTCGACTACAAGGAGCGTTGCCTCGCCTGCGACATGCTCCACCAGGAACTGCGGGATGGCCGCAGGCTCGTGGAGGTGAGTCCCACCTTCGTCGCCTTCTGCCCCTTCGCGCCCCGCTTCCCGTACGAGATCTGGCTCTTCCCCCGCCGTCACCAGCACGCCTTCGCCCGCTGCGCCCCGGACGGGGAGGCGGGTCTCCCCGGCTTGGCCGCCCTGCTCCGCCGGACGCTGGCCCGTCTCGAGCCTCTGGTGCCGGACTACAACCTAGTCCTCCACGATGCCCCCAACGAGCTGGCGGAGCGGCCGGCCGGGGAGTGGACCACGCTCGGGCAGGACTTCCACTGGCACCTGGAGATCCTCCCCCGGACGGCCCGCCTCGCCCGCCTGCACCGGGAGGAGGAGTTCTACGAGAACCCGCTGCCGCCCGAGGAGGCGGCTGCGGCGCTGCGGGAAGTCTCGGTGCAGTGAGGGGGACGGACGCGGAGGGACGCCGTGCAGCCCTAGCGGCTCGCGGAGGCGGGACGGGGGAGGATCTCAGCCAGGAACTCCCGGACCCCCTGGGGCCGCTTCGCGGGCTCCTTCTCCAGGCAGCGCTGGAGGGCGCGGCTGAAGCCCTCCGGGAGGTCCGGGACACGGGTGGAAGGAGACGGCGCCGGAGTGTGGAGGTGATGGTAGAGAACCTCCCCCTCCGTAAAGGGGGGGGCCCCCGTCGCCATGTGGTAGAGCGTGCAGGCCAGGGCATACAGGTCGCTCTGCGCGCCCATGCCCTTCCCCTGGATCTGCTCCGGGGCCATGTAGGGGGGGGTACCCCGGATCGTGGTGGTGGCCGCCACCGCCCGCTCCCGGGTCTTGGCCAGCCCGAAGTCCATGATCTTCACCGCGCGGCTTTTGCTCACCATGATGTTCGCCGGCGTGATGTCGCCGTGTACCACCCCGCGGGCGTGGGCGTGCGCCAACCCGGCCCCCACCTTCTGGGCCACGTAGAGCACCTCGCGCAGCCCGAAGCGCGGCCGCTTCCCGAGAAGGGCCATCAGGGTCTCCCCATCCACGTATTCCATGACGAGATAGAGACCCTGCCCGGTGTCCCCGGCATCGTAGAGGGTGACGATGTTGGGGTGCAGCAGCGAGGCGACGATCCGCGCCTCCCCGAGGAACTCCTCTACCCCCTTCGCGCTCGCCTGGATCGCGGTCGGGAGAACCTTGTAGGCGACGGGACGCTTCAGGAGGCTGTCCTCGGCCAGGTAGACGAGCCCCATGCCACCCCGCCCCAACTCCCGGATGATCTTGTACCGTTCCGGCTGGTCCGCCGCGGGCCGCGGGACACTCTGGGTCACGGCCCCGGCCCGCCGCTCCTGCAGGGCGGCGGTCCGGGTCTGGACATCCCGGTAGGTGAGCTGGAAGGCCATGACCTTCTCGTAGAGGGCGAGGGCCGCCTGCGCCTCGCCGCTCTTTTCGTGGGCGAGGGCCAGCAGGTAGTAGAGGTCCAGGGTCGCCGTGCTGATCGGATGGGCGGCCACGGCGCCCTCCAGTTTTTCCTTCGCCAGGCCGTACATCTCCGTCTCCAGGAAGATCTCGCCGAGGGCGGCGGTCGCCTCGAGGAAACGCTCTGAGGCGGCCGGCACCTGCTGCAGGGCGGCCACGGCGCCCTCGAGATCGCCCTGCTCCTTCAACAGCATCCCGGCCTCGGAGTGCTCCCCCGCCGCCGCGTGCGCGGCGACCGCCTTGGCACCATCGCCGGCCTGTCGGTAGAACTGGGCGGCCTCGGTGAAGCGTCGGGCCCGCTCGAAGGCGGCGCCGGCCTTCGCGGGGTCCCCCGAATTCCCGAACATCTCCGCCGCCTGGTCCAGGTCCCCCGCCAGGGTGAACATCTCCCCGGCCTTCTCGTACTCCTGCAGCCCGGCGTACAGCTCGCCAGCCCGGAAGTAGGCCGTCCCTTTGGCGAAGGCGGCGGCGGCCTCGGCGGGCCGCCCCTCCTCCAGAAGTTCCTCCCCCCGGATCAGCTCCACCTCGTCGCTCGCGCCGAGCGCTTCGGCCACCTGACGGGCCTTCCCGAACAGCCGATGCTTCTTGTAGAGGTCGAGGGCCTCGCGCAGCTTGCCTGCCTGGGCGAAGCAGTCGGCCGCCTCACGCTCCGCCCCGGCCTCCCTGAGGACCCGCGCGGCAAGCTCCGGAGCCCCGGCCTTCAGGTAGAGGGCGGCGCAGCGGCGAGCCATCTCCTCGATAGCTGCCTGGCCCTCCGAGTGGAGGTGGCCCCGCCCCCCCGCCCGCTGACGCTTCACCACTTGCTCCAGCAGCTCCGCAGCGCCCCGCGCCTCGCCGGCCCGCTCCAGCAGGGCGGCCGCCTCCTCCAGGCGATCCAACCGGCCCATCAGGGCGGCTGCCTTCCGGAACTCGCCGGCCCGCTCGTGGCAGCGGGCGGCCGCGGCCAGGTCCCCCGCCTTCTCGTAGAGGCCGGCCGCCCGGGCGAACTGCCCCATCTTCTCC
>DASYVA010000160.1 GCA_036000645.1 Candidatus Methylomirabilis sp. | reverse complement strand
GGCGCCCTTCAGCTCGAACTGGGCCTGGCTGACCTCCATCCCGGCGTGCTCGGCCTGCAGCAGGATTGTGCGGGCCTTGTCGGTCTCGCCTCGGAGGCCGTCGAGCAGCGCCCGCATATCGGCGGCGCCCTTCCCGCCCTTGTCTCCGGCGGCGTGGCAGGCGGCACACACGGCCCCCTCCCCTAGCCCCAACATCTCGTCGCTCGCCTCCTTGATCTCATGGTTCTCATGACAGGTCGCGCACCCGGGGGCCCCCAGCTGGGTGAAGACCTTGGCGTGGCGACTCTTGGCGAAGAGCTCGGCCATCACCGTATGGCACTGCCCGCAGACGTTGCCCACCCACGAGATCCCCGGCGGCGCCGCGCCGTGGTTGCCGTGGCAGTCGTTGCACGTGGGGGCCGAGAGGTCACCCTTCTCCGCCATCGTCTTCCAGTGGACGCTCCCCTTGTACTTCTGGAGCTGGTCGGTGGGGATCTTGTACGGTGCCATGTATGGGGCGTCGGCGTGGCAGGAACCGCACGTCTCCGCCACCTTCAGGGGATGGACGCTCGATCGGGGGTCCGACGGCGGCCGGATGGCGTGGGCCGGATGGCAGCTGACGCAGACCGCCACCTTCGGGTCGCCGAGCTCCCGGAGCCGCCTCCCGTGCACCGACGTCACATACTCGGTTACCTGATCTACCCGCAGCGCGGGGTTGTACCGCTTCATGAACCGGGCGTCCGAGTGGCAGCGGCCGCAGAGCTGCGGGACCTGCTGCCGGTCGGGTTTGCCGAGGTACCCCTTGGCGGGGTCCATCGCCTCCATCCCGGCTTCCTTCGGGTCGCCCCCGTGGCAGGAGGCACAGCCGAACCCCTTGGCCGCGTGGATGTCCTCAGCGAAAGCTTTCACGGGCGCGGCGAGCCGGTCGTCACCCATCTCGAGGTGGCAGGTGACGCAGCTCTCCGCCGCCTGCTGCGCCGGCGCCGCCGATGGCCAGGCCAGCGAGAGGGAAACGGAGAGGCCGAGCCCCCCGAGCGCGGCGAGGCTCCCCGGCCGCATCACCGGGTCCGGCCCGTCGTTCGGAGGAACGCCGCCAGCTCCGCCATCTCCTCGGCCCGGAAGCGCGGCCAGGCGACCTTCTGCCGCTCGGGCCACTGCTCCATGAGAAAAGCGTGGTTCCACAAGGCGGCGATGACCGCGGGGGAGGAGTCGAGGCCCTTCACCCGCGCCAGATCGCCCGCGACCTTCCCCCCCAGGCCCGAGAGCGTGTGACAGGTCAGGCAGCCCTTGCTCGCCACCAGGCCCTCGCCCCGGCGGGGATCGGCGGGGTCGGCGAAATACTGGACGGCGTAGAGGTAGGCCACGAGGTCGGCCATTTCCCCGGCCGTGAGTTGGGGGACCGCGATTCCTCGAACCCTCATCGCCTCCAGCATGGCCGGGGCCTTGTTCCACATCGCCGCCGCAAACTGCGTCAGGCTCCGATGAACGACCCGTTCCGCCAGATCGGGGCCCACGCGGCCGCCCTGCCCCCTCACGCTGTGGCACGCGAGGCAGCGCCTCTCCGCGAAGAGTCGGCGTCCCTCCTCCGCCCGGCCGGGGAGAACGTAGAGGGGGCCCTCCACCGGCTCCGGCGAGGCGCTCTTCAGATAGGCGAGCAGGTCCACCAGTTCCGATTCCCGGAAGGTGGGGCGCTCGATCCGCCTCGCCCGCATCGCCTGGGCCATGGCGGGGCCGTGGTTCCACAGGGCCGCAGCCACGAGGATCGGCGAGCTGTACTGCTGCACGAAGTCGAGATTCGGCCCGACCACCCCACCGACGCCACGGACCTGGTGGCAGACGACGCACTTCTTCTCGGTGAAGAGCCGCCGGCCGGTCTCGGGGTTTCCGGGGGGATCGAAGTAGTTGAGCGTGAAGAGGAAGGCAATGAGATCGCCGGTCTCCCGGGCATTCAGGTGGGGGCGCGGAATGCCGAGCTGCCGCATCCGCTCCGCCATGCGGGGCAGGTGGTTCCACATGGCCGCGGCGAGATCGAAGAAGGACCGGGGGCGCGGGATGCGGCCGAGATCGGGCCCGACGGTCCCGCCCACGCCGTTCACGGCGTGACACCCGGCGCAGCCCTTGACCCCGAACACGCGGGCGCCGGCCAGCGGATCCTGGGTGGGACCGAAGAGGGACTGGGCAGAAGCCGGGCCGAGAGGCCAGAGGAGGAGGGGGAAAAGGAGGGCGACGGTCCAGTTCCTGGCCCGCTTCATCCGCATCCTCTCCGAGGAGAGACCCGGTGAGAGCCTCGTGCCAGACCGGCGCGGAGGAACCGCCGGCCCGCCTATGCTACTTCTGCGGACAGACTTTGGCAACCGCCGGGAGGGATTTTTTCCCTCCCGGCGACGATCTGCAACCTACTCGAATGCCATCTTCAGGACACCGGGGCTGTAGGCGTGGCGGACCTGGGCGTTGTCGAACACCGACACGCCGAAGGCGTACTGTTTCTTCATGTCGCTGAACTGCACGTCGAACTCGCTGCCGGTCACGAGCTTCCGGGAAAACTCGATCGTCCTCACGCCGTCCTTCCAGGCGTGCCTGGCGGCAATTTCGCCGCGGTCGTCGGCGAAGGGGGCGATGATGATCCCCGGCACCTCGTCGCCGGCCTTGTACTTCGCGTTGTCGAGCGGCTCTTTCTCGCTGTCGAAGATCCAGTAGGGCGGAGCCGGCGCGTTCCCCTTCAGGGCGAACTTCGGCCCCTTCTTATCATCGCTCACGTTGTCCTTGTAGCCCCCGCCCGTCTTGGGATCGCCATGCCGACCGGCCTCCGGGCTCTTCTCCTTGTCGTACCGGGTGCTGTCCACGTACTGGTCGTCAATCTGCCCGACGGGTCCCGTCCGCACGCCCTTCCAGTGCCACATGTCCAGGCGCTCGCCGGCGTCCTTGGTGTACTTGTTGCCGAAGGGCTTCCCCTCGCCAGTGTGGCAGGCCGACAGGCACCCCCGCTGCTCGAAGGCCGGAGAGGAGATGTTCCAGATCACCGCCATCTTGTCTTCGTAGTAGAGGTTGTTATCCCCCCCCTTGTCGTTCGGGTCCTTCAGCTTCTGCCAGGAGCCGTCGGCCTGCTTCACCCACGGGCTCCGGCGGACGCTGTCGGTCGCGTCCTTGTACTGCGCGAGGAAGTACACCATGTCTGCCGTGTAGACCGCGCGGAGCGTGACCTCCGTCGTTCCGCCGGGCAGGTTCCGGCCCCCCAGGACCTTGACCGTGAGCGGAGGGGCGTTCTTCCAGGAGTCCTCCATGACCCCGTCGAGCGTCGGCGGGGCGGCGACCTTCTTGGCGACCAGGACGTTCTTCTGCTGCGCGTCGAGCGGCGCGGCGAAGAGCCCCAGGCCGATCCCCACCGCCAACAGGAAGGCGGGGACTGCCCACTTCCAGGTGCGTTTCATCAATCGCTTCTCCTTTCTTCCCTCCCCACCCCTCCCCCCCACCGGGAGAGGAGCAGGCCGAGGGCCTCACATCCCGTGACGCATTCCCATCGGCTGGTTCAGCAGCACGATGCCGGCCACGGTGAAGACGAAGGACAGCGCCGCCATCGGGATCAGGACCCGGCTAGCGGTCCGCGGGTCCGGGTACGCGCGGAGCGACAGCCGATGCCCGGCCAGGAGCGACAGACCGAAGAACCCGACCATGAAGGCCATCTGGAGGAGCCCGACCACCGGCTCGGGGGCCAGCGGGAGGATCCGCCAGTCGGGCTGCCCGAGGGAGAACGGCGTGTAGAGCGCCACCGCACGCTGGACGACGGGGACGATCCCTCCCCCCTCGAGGAGCAGGTGGGCCAGGTTGTGGGCCAGATGGAGCGCAAGCCCGACCGGGACGAACATGTAGCCGAAGAGGACAAAGGTCTTACGAAGCCCGAGGCCCGCCGCCCCTGCCAGCCGGTCGGCCACCGCCGCCCCAGCAAGGATCAGGAGCGGCACCACGACGAGAGCGCCGCCCAGGAGGAGGATCGACTCGACCAGCCCCAGGTACGTGACCGGCTTCAGGATACTCTTGACAAGGCCCGGGAGCCAGCGCGCCATCGCTGAGATCCAGACCGGCCAGGCGGTCAGCATCTGCGCGGTCACGAGCAGCGTCAGCCCCACCAGGGCGACCGCCAGGTACGACTCGTCGAGGACGCGACGCCGCGAGGCCCAGAGGTCCTTGCCGAAGGCGCGGAAGCGGAGCAGGAGATTCTCATGCCCGCAACCCTTCACGCACTCGGCGCAGAGGTGGCAGTAATTGTTCCGGTCCATGGTCTGGGGGAACTCGAACATCGGGCATCCCCGGGCCGCCCCGCTCCCCCGATAGCAGGCCTTCTCCCGGTCCGCAGCGCAGACGGCGCTATCCCTGGCGCGCAGCTCGACGGGCGCCGTCATGGAGTAGATTCCGATCAGGCCCCCGATCGGGCAGAGGTACCGGCAGAAGCTCCGCCGCTCGTAGAAGAGGCCGATCGCAACCGCCAGGGCCGCGAAGAAGAGCACGATCCAGGCGGTCACCCACGGCGAGCGCACCACCCCGAGCTGCTCGTCGGCCCAGGTGAGGAGAACGAACATTCCCGTGGCCCACCAGAGGTTCCGGAACGGCCTGGGGAGCCGCCGCACCGGCGCCGCCAGCCGCGCGGTCCACTCGTTCAGCGCGCCGAAGGGACAGGCCAGACACCACACGCGCCCCGCGAGAAAGAAGGTGAAGATGATCCCGGCCCACCAGATGGTCCAGGTGAGCTTCGTGGCCAGGTTGACCCCGCCATCCTGGACGTCGAAGAAGCCGAGGACCACGACCACCCCCATCAGGAAGAGCAGCGGGACCTGGAGCGACGGCTGGAGCGCGGGGGCGGTCAGGAGCCGCCGCAGCCATGGGATCTGCAGGAGGTTGAGGGCCCCGTCGGCCGGGGGCCCGAGCCTCGCCCGAAGGGCAACGGCGTACACCCCGAGGACGGCGATGCCCCCGACCAGGGCGAGGAGCGTCCAGACGAGCGCCCCGAGCCCGGGAGCCCGCTCGACCGCGACCTGGAACTCCACCAGGAGGGGCGGCTCGAAGCGCTGCTCCTCCAGCTCCTCCAGGAGGACGCGGAGCTGGTGGGGCCCCCGCCGCTCAGGGGTGACCGTGACCGTGTAGCTGCCGGCCCATGTCACCTCGGAGGCCGGGGAGGGATCGCGGAGGGCGCCCGCCGGGGCCAGGCTGATGAGCACCCGCCCCCCGGAAACGGCACGGAGCGGGGAGTTCTTGGAGACTTTGGCGACGATCTGGCTCTCCTGGCCGGCCGCGAGCGGGCCCGGCTGGCTCAGGAGCTCCACCTGATACCCTTGGACCGTCACCCGACTCATCCCGCCGAGGGGACTGGCCGCGCCGTGCTCCCCGTGCGCGGCCGCGGCGGCGGGGAGCAGGAGGAGGATCGCCCCCAGCAGGCGAGAGATCATCGGCCGTACTTCCGGTCGATCTCGGCGCGGATCCAGGCCACCGGGTACCCGGCCTTCACCATGCGAGACGCATCCAGCGCCTCGTCCATGCAGATGTCTCAGGTGGCCGCGTGGCCGTCCGTATAGCAGGAGAGCAGGCTCTTGTGGCCCAGGTGCTTGTCGCACTCGCAGTAACAGTAGAGCTGGTCGAGAGTGTCGGGGATCTCCCGCGCGACCCGGTGGGCCAGCGCCGCCTTCCCGACGAAGAGCGCCGGGTCGAGGGTCGGTCGGGTCTCGCGGCGCGCGGCGGCCGGCACGGCCTTGACCGCCGACAGCCCGGGACCGCCCGAGGCACGGGGAGGCGCCGGCGCCCGGGCGAGCCAGGCGAGGGCGATCCCACCCACCACCAGCGCGACTGCCACGCCCGGCACCCAGTACCGAAGCATCCCCCCGCTCGACTTCGCAGCCCGCCCGCGACGCCTGCCCATTGGGCCCTCCTTTTGCGAGACCCAGACCCCTTCCCGCCCGCAGCCGCTACTGGAGCCGGGCGAGGCAGCCCTGCGCGCACCCGCTCCGCTCGGGCCACAGCGAGCAGTCCCCCACTCGGAAGCGCGGGCGGCCGACGAGGGCGTCGGTGAGCGCCGCGCGGGACGCGTCAACCCGGACGGCCGCCCTTCCCCCCGTCACGGGACAGGCGAGGCGCTTCGGGGACCGGAAGCGCCGGAAGGTCTGGAGAAAGACCGGCACCAGAACGTATACGAGGCCCAGGCCGACGATCGCGGTCAGCAGCATCCATGGCTGGGTCATGCTCCCCTCCTGTGGCGAGGGCCTCGCCACTCATCCGGCCCGTTCTCCCGCCTTGAAGAGCAGGACCGGCACCGGCGCCCTCCTGAGCACGTCCGCCGCTACACTCCCCATGAGCAGCCGGCTCAGCCCGTTCCGGCCGTGGGTGGCCATCGCGATCAGATCCACCTGCTCCCGTCCGGCAAGGGCCGCGATCGCCTCGGCCGCCCTCCCCAACCCGACCACGCACTCCACCCGCAGCCCCGCGTCCCGGAGGGGTTCCGCGACCTTGGCCAGGTGCCGCTCGGCATCCCCGCGTTGGTGGGCCATCAGCTCGGGCAGGCGCGTCGAGGTCTCGCCCATGCCGCGCAAGCCCAGCGGGTCAATGACCGTGAACAGGACAACGGTAAGGTCCCGCGCACCGGCCAGCCGCTGCGCGACCCGCAAGATGCCCTCAGAGAGCTCCGATCCATCGAGGGGGACCAGCATCTTCCGGGTCGCCCAGGGCTTCCAGGCGGACTGGCCCCGGATCAGGAGGACCGGGACCCGGGCCGACCGGACGACGGCCTCTGCCACGCTGCCGAGGACCAGGCGGCTCAACCCGCCCCGGCCGTGGGTGGCCATGGTGATCAGATCCACCCCGTTCCGCGCGACCGCCTGGGTGATCGCGGCGGCGGGCTCGTCATACCAGACTGCCCAACGGACTCGCTTGAGGCCCCGCCGCTGCAGCCGGTCGGCCACCCCTGCGAGGTACGCTTCCGCCTCCCCCACGGCCCGCACCTGGGCCTCGGTGTCATCGCCGCCGGGGAGGTGGTGGACCAGGACCGACCGGAGCAGGGACACCTCTGCTTCCTCTTCCTTCGCCCACTCCTCCGCCACGGCGAGAATGCTCTCGGCCAGGGGCGACCCGTCGAGCGGAACCAGAAGCCTTTTCATTGCGAGCCCCTCCTGCCCCTCTCCCGTACCGCCATCAATGGCCTGTCGGGCCAGATCCCCTCTGGAGGGCCTTGAACACCGCGGGTGCCTCGGGGCCCGTCGCCTCGAGCGCCCCGAGGGCCCCCTTGCCGAACGCCCGGAAGATGCTGTGATCCACGAGCAGGTACGTCCCGGGGGCGTCGAGCCGGAACTCCACGATGGCCGCGCCGCCCGCCGGGATCAGGGTGCTCTGGATGTTCTTGTTCGGGGTCCCGCCGATCGCTCCCTCGGGGTACACCGCGTCAAAGATCTCCCCGATGACGTGGAACGAGGAGGCCAGATTCGGGCCGGCGTTCCCCACGTACAGTCTCACCCGGTCTCCCACCTTCGCCTTCAGCGCCCGCTCCCCCAGGAGGGCTCCCACCCGGCCGTTGAACAGGACATAGTCCGGCTGCTCGCGTTCCGCCTTCTCGAAGGAGAAGGGCTGGAACCCCTCCTCGCCGTACCTGCCCTGCGTGTAGAACTCGCTCTGGAGGACGTAGAACTCCTTGTCCACGGGGGGAAGGCCGCCCTGCGGCTCCACCAGGATCAGGCCGTACATCCCGTTGGCCACATGGAGAGGAACGGGGGGTGTCGCGCAGTGGTAGATGTAGAGGCCCGGGTTCATCGCCTTCCACACGAAGGCGGTCTCCCCCCCCGGAATGGTCTGGGTGACCTTCGCCCCGCCGCCGGGTCCGGTGACCGCGTGCAGGTCGATCGAGTGGGGGAACTTGCTGGCCTTGTCGTTCTTCAGGTAGAGCTCGATCTCATCGCCGACGCGCACCCGGATGAAGGGCCCGGGGAGCGTCCCCCCGAAGGTCCAGATCTCGTACTCGACGCCATCAGCCAGTTGCGCCCGGTGCTCCTCGGTCGTCAGCTCGACGAGAATCTTGGCCGGCCGGGTCCGCTCGATCGGGGGCGGGACCTCGGGTGCCGCGGTCAGCTTGGCCCGGAGGGCTTCCTGGGCCCAGGGGTTTCCCGCAGGGCCAAGGAGCAGGGCTGCGCCGAGTAAGAGGGAAGTTGCGGCTGGGAGTGACCTCATGGCGATCCTCTCCTTTCTCTTCTCTTGTTTGCCAGGGATAGAGCGCCAGTTGCGGGGCAGTTCAGCAAGAGCGGTGCCACGGCCGCTCACGCCGCTCGGGGAAGGAAGGATCACGTAACGTTCTGTTTTTGCAGGAGGCGGGGAACCGGCTCTGCGCGGGGGGAAATCCCGCGGCGCCAGCGGCGGGACATGGACGCCGCACCGGGCTGGGGCTTACCGGGCCGGGTGAAAGGCCGATTCCCCTCTGGATCTCCGCGGAAGGACCGGGTGGGGCAGCGGCGCCCCACGGGGCGGGCGGGTGTCTCAGGCGGATGGGTCAGGAGGCATCGAGGCCGTGCTTCTTCAGGAGGCGGTGGATGGTCTTGCGGTCCACGCCGGCGGCGCGGGCGGCCTGGGAGATGTTGCCCGCGTGCTGCTTGAGGAGGGAACGCAGATACTCCTTCTCGAAGGTCCGGGTCCACTCGTCCTTCGCCCGCTTCATCGGGAGGTCCGGCCGGCTCTCGGCCGCGACGGCTCCCGCCTCCCGGACCCGGATGTGCTCCGGCAGATCTTCGGGGAGCAGTCCCTCGTGCTCGGCGAGGACGACGGCCCGCTCGATCACGTTCTGCAGCTCCCGGACGTTGCCCGGCCACCCGTGGCTCTCCAGCAGCGCCAGCGTCTCCGGGGCGATCCCGGTGATCCGCTTCCCGCTGCTGGCCACGTACTTCCGGAGGTAGTGATGGGCGATGAGGGGGACGTCTCCCTTGCGCTCCCGCAGCGGCGGCAGGGGGATGGAGATGACGTTCAACCGGTAGAAGAGGTCTTCCCGAAATTCGGCCCGCTTCACCACCTCCTCCAGGTCCCGGTTGGTCGCCGAGATGACCCGCACATCCACCGGGATGAGCCGGTTGCCCCCGACCCGGCGGATCTGCCGCTCTTGGAGGACCCGCAGGAGCTTCGCCTGCAAGTTCCCCCCCAGGTCCCCCACCTCGTCCAGAAAGACCGTCCCCCCGTTGGCGTATTCGAAGAGGCCCGGGCGGGTCATGTGGGCCCCCGTGAAGGCGCCCTTCTCGTGCCCGAACAGCTCGCTCTCCAGGAGGTTCTCCGGGAGAGAGGCGCAGTCCACCGGCACGAAGGGCTTGGCGACCCGCGCGCTGTTGACGTGGATGGACCGGGCCACCAGCTCCTTCCCGGTCCCGCTCTCCCCGACGATGAGGACGTTGGCCTCGCTCCGGGCCACCTTCTTGATCACCTCGAACACCTGCAGCATCGGCAGCGAGCGTCCGATGATGTTCTCGAAGCGGTACGACTCCTGGAGCTGTTCTTTCAGGCGGCGGTTCTCCTCCTGCAGGCGCCGCTGGGTGAGGGCCCGCTCGATGACCACCTGGAGCTGGTCCGCCGTGAAGGGCTTGGTGATGTAGTCGAACGCCCCGGCCTTGATCGCCTCGACCGCCGTCTCGATCGTCGCGTGCGCCGTGAAGAGCACCACCGGCGCTTGGGGGATGACCCGCTTGACCTCCTTCAGGACCTCCAGGCCGTCCATCCCGGGCATCCTGAGGTCGGTCAGGACCAGGTCGGGCTGCTCCCGCTCCAGCGCCGCCAGGGCCGCCCGCCCGTCGGTGGCCGTCACCGACTCGTGGCCGAGGCGGGTCAGGATCCGGGCCACGGTCTCGACCATGTCCGGCTCGTCGTCCACCACCAGGATCCGAGCCGCCTCCGCCATGCCGCCCCCTATCGCTCCCCTGCCGCGGGCAGGGTGACCAGGAAAGTGGTTCCCTCTCCCTCGTGGCTGCGGACCGCGAGACTCCCGCTGTGGTCGCGCACGATCCCGTAGGAGATGGCGAGGCCCAGGCCCGTGCCCTTCTCCTTCGTCGTGAAGAACGGGTCGAAGACCTTCAACAGGTGCTCGGGCGGGATCCCCTTGCCCGTGTCGGTCACCTCCACCTCCACCGCGCGCCCCCCCCGGCGGGTGGCCACCCGGAGGCGTCCCCCCTCCGGCATCGCCTCCCGGGCGTTGGTCAGGAGGTTGAGGATCACCTGCTGCAGGTGGTTGGCGCTCCCCAGGACCGCGGGCAGGCCCGGGGCCAGCTCTTGCTCCAGTGTCACCTTCTCCCGGGCCAGTTGCTTCTCCATCAGGACGAGGGCCTCTTCCACGACGGTGTTAATGTCCACGGGCGTGAGCCGCCAGGCCTGGGCGCGGGAGAAGGAGAGGAGCCCCTGCGTGATGCGGGCCACCCGATCGGCGTGCTTGGCGATGACTCGCAGATCGCCCCGAACCGTCTCCGAGAGGCTCTGCTCCTCCGCCTCGAGCAGCATGCACTCCACGCGGGAGGCGATGACGCCGATGGGATTGTTGATCTCGTGGGCCAGGCCGGCCGAGAGGGTGCCGATGGCCGCCATCTTTTCCGCCTGCTGCATCGCCTTTTCCAGACCCACCCGCTCCGTCACGTCCTCCACCGTGATGAGCGTCCCCTGGACCTCCCCCCGGAGGTCCCGCATGGCGGTCCCCTTGACGTTCAGGATCACCTCCCCCCGACGGAGCGTCCGGTGGGCGAAGCGCTCCAGCGTCAGCGTGGCCGCCTGGCCCCCGAAGACCTGGTCCAGGAAGGCGGCGAACCCCTCCTCGCGGAGGGCCGGGAAGGCCTCCAGGAGGTCCCGCCCCAGGATCTCCTCCCGCTTCACCGCGTAGCGCTCCTCCAGGGCGCGGTTCCAGTGGGTCACCCTCCGGTCCCGGTCCAGGACGATGACCCCGTCCTGCATCGTCTCCACGATCTCCCGGATCCGCTCCCGCTGCTCCGTCAGGTCCCGGTTGAGCTGGACCATCTCCCGCCGCCGCTGGCGCTCCCGCTCCGAGAGGAGGCCGAGGGAGACCCCCAGCAGCGCCAGGAACGCTCCGCGCAGGGCCAGGGCGCTCCAGGCCTCCGGCGCGAGGCCCGGCCAGGACACCGCCACGTACAGCAAAAACGAGAGGGCCGACGCGCCGATCCCTCGCTGGAGGCCGTAGTAGAACGCCTGGAGGGCGGTCAGCAGATAGAAGGCGAGATAGAAGTTGCTCTCGAGCCCTCCCGTGAGATGGACCAGGACTGTGGCGAAGCCGAGGTCCAGGGCGAAGACCCAGAGGTTGAGCGCCCCCATGGTCAACCCGCGGAGGAGGACCAGGGCGTACAGGCTCGCGCTGTAGGCAGCGAAGGTGAGCAGGAGCAGGGCGACGGACTGGCGGGTCGCGGCGGGCAGAGGCGCGAGGAGGACCCACAGGAGACTCCCCACGATCACGAGGACCCGGAGGAAGGCGAAGACCCGCAGCGTGGGACCGAGCCGCTCCCAGGCTTCCGTGGCCCGCTGCCGGATGCTCCTGCCGGCCGCGGCAAGCGCGGGGGCGGCGCGTGCCTCGCCGGTGACCGGGCGAACCCCACTCATGGGACAGCCTCGCCCGCAGGGGGACCCGACGGGCCGGCCCCGTCCGCGGCACCGCCCGCCGCGTCCGCGGCCGGCACGGCCGGGAACAAGTCCGGCATCCCGCAATACTTGCACCGGCCGCTCCCCGCCGTCGCCCTGGAGGGGAAGAACGGCAGGCCGCAGGCCGTGCAGTGGGCGCTCGTCTTGCGGACAGCGACCCGGACCGTCCCCTGCCTGAGGGCGGCCACCGGGACGCGCGGCGCGAAGCCGAGCGCCTTTGGCGCACAGTGCTCCACGCAAAGGCCGCAGTTGACGCACCGGGACGCCTGGAAGGTGAGCGTAAAGCCCTCCGGGCTCTCCGGCTGCTTCAGAGCCTCCGTGGGGCAGACCCGGACGCAGGTGGCGGAGCCGTCGCAGGCGTCCAGATCCACTTCGAGGTCGGCGAAGGGGCCTTCGGGGTCATAGGGGAGGATCCCATCGGGTCCCGGCAGCCGGCGGAGCAGCCCCAGGAGAAGACGCCGCTCGGAGGAGAGGGTCCCACGGGGCGAGGGGGCCCGGCGGCCGCTCCATCCCTCGGCCACCTCATCCGCCACCTTCGCCGCCACCTGCAGACCCTCCCGCCGCATCCAGGCGAAGAAGGCCCGGCGCTCCGGCTCGACCTCGGCCCGTCGCCGCTGGCGGGCCGGCGCCTCCGCCTCAGGAATCAGGCGCAACCCGCCCGTCGCGGGCAGGGCGCCGCTCCACCCCTGCAGGCGGGCGACGGTCCGCTCGAGACGGGGCATGGCCGGGGCGTTCTCGCATCCCCCGCAGGGACCGCGCACGAGGGTCACCTCCCGCGCTCCTGCGGCGAACGCGCCCAGCAAGAGGGTCTCCTCCGCCCGCGCCAGGCAGGGGAGGACCGCGTCCGCCTGGCGGGCGACGCGGCTCTTGACGCACGTGACGACCGCTGAGCCGGCGGCCCGGGCCGCGCGCTCGACCTGCGCGAGGGTGTCCCCCAGGCCGCTCTCCGGGAGACGGTAGGCGTCGGTGGGGCAGACGGTCAGGCACGCCCCGCACCCGGTGCAGGCGGGGAGGACCTTCACGGCTCCCGTGAGGTCGATGGCCGCGTGCGGGCAGGCCTCGACGCAGCGCTGGCACCGGGAGAGGAAGGTCATCTCCCGGGTGCACGCGGCGGCGTCGACCGCGGCGGGGGGTTGCTCGAAGCGGTCAGCGAGGTGTTGGAGGAAGTCGAAGGAGACCATTCTAGAGAGCGGCGCCGGCGAAGGCCGTCCGGGCGGCACGGACCGTCTCCGCGATGTCGCCGGCCGCGTGGGCGGCTGACACGAAGGCCGCCTCGAACTGCGCCGGGGGGAAATAGACGCCCTGCTCCAGGAGCCCCCGGAAGAACCGGGCATAGCGCTGCCGGTCGGCCGTGTCCGCGTCGGTCCAGGACCAGACCTCACGATCGGTGAAGAAGACCGTGAGCATCGAGGCGGCCCGCTGCACCCGGGCGGCCACCCGCGCCTCTCGGGCGGCGGCGCGCAGCCCCTCCTCCAGAGTCGCCGCCCGCTCGTCCAGACTCTTGTAGAAGCCCGGGGCCTTCAGGAGGGTCAGCGTGGCGATCCCGGCCGTCATGGCCAGCGGGTTCCCCGATAGGGTCCCGGCCTGATAGACAGGCCCCAGCGGGGCGACCTGCTCCATGATCTCCCGCCGCCCGCCATAGGCCCCGACCGGGAGGCCCCCCCCGAGGATCTTCCCGAGGCAGGTGAGGTCCGCCGGGACCCGATAGACCTCCTGGGCCCCCCCGAGGGCGAGGCGGAACCCGGTGATGACCTCATCGAAGATCAGGAGAACCCCGTGCCGGGCCGTGAGCTCCCGGAGCCCGCTCAGGAACCCGGGCCGGGGCAGAACCACGCCCATGTTCCCCACCACCGGCTCCAGGATCAGACAGGCGACCTCCTTCCCCACGGCTTCGAGGGCGCGCCGGACGGCGTCCAGGTCGTTGAAGGGGAGCGCGATGGTCCCCCGCGCGAGCGCCGCCGGGACGCCGGCCGAGTCCGGGACGCCGAAGGTCGCCGCGCCAGAGCCGGCCTTGACCAGGAGGCTGTCGGCATGGCCGTGGTAGCAGCCCTCGAACTTGATGACCCTCTCCCGCCCCGTGAACCCCCGGGCCGCCCGGATGGCGCTCATGGCCGCCTCCGTCCCGGAGGAGACGAAGCGGAGCATCTCGATCGAGGGGAAGGCCTCCTGGACGAGTCCGGCCAGCCGCACCTCCTGCTCCGTCGGCGCCCCGTAGGAGGTCCCCCGTTCGATGGCTTCCCGCAGGGCGGCGACCACCTCCGGATGGGTGTGCCCGAGGATGAGCGGTCCCCAGGAGCAGACGTAGTCCAGATAGTCGTTACCGTCCACATCGGTAAGGAGCGGCCCCGCCCCCCGGGCAACGAAGAAGGGGTCCCCCCCGACGGCGCGGAACGCCCGGACGGGCGAATCCACCCCACCCGGCAGCAGGCGCTGGGCTTCTTCAAACAGCCGGCGCGACGTCTCCCGCCGCATGGCAGTACACTCCGGGCTGAGGGGAGGATGGGAGCGCGGGTCCAGGGAGGCCTACCGACGCTCCCGGAGGAGCGCCGCGACGTCCTTGGCGAAGTAGGTCAGGATGAGGTCGGCCCCGGCCCGCTTGATCCCCGTGAGCGCCTCCAGCATGGCCTGCTCCCCGTCCAGCCAGCCGAGGCGCGCGGCCGCCTTCACCATGGCGAACTCTCCGCTCACGCTGTAGGCAGCGATCGGGACGGCGTACTCGGCCCGGACCCGGGCGATCACATCGAGGTAGGGCAGCGCCGGCTTCACCATCACGATGTCCGCCCCCTCCTCCAGGTCCAGGGCCACCTCCCGCAGGGCCTCGTCGGCGTTGGCCGGGTCCATCTGGTAGGCGCGGCGGTCGCCGAACTGGGGGGCGGAGCCGGCTGCCTCCCGGAACGGGCCGTAGAAGGCCGAGGCGTACTTGGCAGCGTAGGCCATGATGGGGATCTCCTCGAAGCCGCCCTCGTCGAGGGCTTCGCGGATGGCCGCCACCCGGCCGTCCATCATATCGGAGGGGGCGATCATGTCGGCCCCCGCCTCCGCCTGCGAGAGGGCCGTCTTGGCGATGAGCTCGAGCGTCGGATCGTTCCGGACCCGGCCCTCCTCCACCACCCCGCAGTGGCCGTGGCTGGTGTACTCGCAGAGGCACGTGTCCGCGATCACGACCAGGTCCGAGACCGAGTCCTTGATCGCCCGGATGGCCTGCTGGATGATCCCGTCGCTCGCGTAGGCCTCGGATCCATAGGCGTCCTTGGTCTCCGGGATGCCGAAGAGGAGGACTCCCGGGACCCCCAGGGCGGCGGCCTCCTTCACCTCCTTGACCAGCTCGTCTACCGAGAGGCGGAAGGTCCCGGGCATCGGCGCGATCTCCTCGCGTACCCCGCGCCCGTGGAGGACGAAGAACGGCATGATCAGGTCGTCCACCCGCAGGGTGGTCTCCCGGACCATCCGCCGCAAGGTCTCCGTCTTGCGCAGCCGCCGGGGCCGGTACACCGGGTAATACATCCCGCACCTCCTCGCCGGCCCGCACCCGGCCGTGCCGGACGCGGGCCGCTCTCTCGGGATGATACGCCCGCCCGGGAGAGGCGTCAATTCACCCCGGCCAACGGCGCGGCGCAGGCCGAGGGCCTCTAGGGCTCCCCGCCCCGCCGCTTGGCGATGGCGCGCCGGTACACCTGGACGTACTCCTGGGCCGAGCGGGTCCAGGAGAAGTCGGCCGCCATGGCGTTCTGGACGAGCCGGTTCCAGAGGGGCCGATTCCGGTAGCAGGCGAGCGCCCCGCGCACCGCCCGAAGCAGCCCCTCCGCCGTCGCCTCAGTGAACTTGAAGCCGTTCCCCTCGCCAGTCGTCGGGTCGAAGGGGACGACCGTGTCGTCCAGCCCCCCCGTCGCTCGGACCACGGGGATGGTCCCGTAGAGGAGGCTGTACATCTGGTTCAGGCCGCAGGGCTCGTACCGGGAGGGCATGAGGAACAGGTCGGACCCGGCTTCGATCTTGTGGGAGAGGGCGACGTCGAAGCCGATCCGGACTCCGGCCCGGGTCGGCTGCCTCTGGCCCAACGCCACGAAGGCCGCCTCCAGCCCGGGATCCCCCGTCCCGAGGAGGACGAGCTGGGCCCCCTCGGCGAGGAACGCGTCCGCCGCGGCCGCCACGAGGTCGATCCCCTTCTGGTCGGCGAGGCGGGAGATCACCCCCAGGACCGGCACCTCCGGACGGACCGGGAGGTCCATCGCCCGCTGCAGGTCGGCCTTGCAGACCGCCTTCCCGCTGAGGTCCGCGCGGCTGTAGTGGGCAGCCAGGTGCTTGTCGGCGGCCGGGCTCCACTCCTCCGTGTCCACGCCGTTCAGGATCCCGTACAGGTCGGCGGCCCGCTCCCGCAGGACGCCGTCGAGCCCGGCGCCGAACTCCGGGGTCTGGATCTCCTGACTGTAGCGGCGACTGACCGTGCTCAGGCAGTCGGCGTAGACGAGGCCGGCCTTCAGGACGTTGACCTTCCCATGGAACTCCAGGCCCTGCCAGTGGAAGAGTTCCCAGGGAAGGCCGGTGACCCGCAGCTTCTCGGGCGGGAAGAGCCCCTGGTAGCCCAGGTTGTGGATGGTGAAGAGGGTGGCTGCCCTGCCCAGGACCGGGTCGGCGGCGTACAGGGTCTTCAGGTAGGGGGGGACGAGGCCGGTCTGCCAGTCGTTGCAGTGGAGGAGGTCCGGGGTGAGGCCCAGGGCCCGGACCACCTCCAGGACCCCGCGGGCGAAGGCGGTGAAGCGCTCGGCGTTGTCCGGGTAGTCCTGTCCCTTTTCCTGGTAGAGGCCCTCGCGGCCGAAGAACCCCTCGTGCCCGAGGAAGAGGGCGCGGGCGCCCGGCATCGGCGCCTCGAAGACCGTGAGCGTCTCCTGCCGGTCCCCGACGGGGACCCGCACGCCCTCACGGACCTTCCGGAGGCCGAACCGGGCCCCGTCGATCGCGCGGTACCGCGGCAGGGCGACCGTCACCTCCACCCCGAGGCCCGCCAGTGCCCGCGGCAGCGCGCCGGCCACATCGGCCAGGCCCCCCGTCTTGGCGAAGGGGGCGACCTCAGAGGAAA
>DASYVA010000159.1 GCA_036000645.1 Candidatus Methylomirabilis sp. | reverse complement strand
GCTTCAGATCAACAACGACGACATCAATGGCCGAGGCCCGCAGAACCGCTTCTGCCGCCTCGCCGGACTCGGCCTGGCGCACTTCGTAGCCCGCCCGCCGGAGAACCTCGGCACAGGCTTCGAGGAGCTCGGGGTCATCTTCAACGACCAGGACGCGTTCGGGTCTCAAAGGGCTCCCATGGGGAGGTGGAAGACCAGGGTCGAGCCCTGACCGGCCCGGCCTCCGATTGCCATCCCCCCGCCGCGCACTGCCACGACGTGGAAGGCTCGCATGACGAATCACAGGGGAGGGAACGCCCGCGTGGCCTGAGGGGAATGCCGCCGGCCCCGCATCGGCAGGATCTTCAGCCGCCCATCTTCTTCCGGAGGCCGGGCGGGAGGGCAGGCGGTCCGGGCGTGGCGCGCCAGCCAGGCGGGATCCGGGTGACCATCACGGGGACCGCGGTGACCGGCGTCAGCTCCCAGGGCCCGGTGTGGGAGGCACCCGTGAACCAGCCCCCGTTCACCCGGTAGTACCAGACGCCGCTATGGAGATACACATCGGCCTGGATCTCGGGGGAGTAGTAGACCGCCGTCCCGGGGACGAGGACCCAGGTCGGGGTCTCCGTGACCACGACGGGCGGCGGCGTAATCACGGCCGGGGGCTGCGCGACGACGACCGGGGCAGGGCGAGCAGGAGGCCGAACGGCCGCCTGGCGCTGCTGGGCCGCTTCCGCGAGCACGCCCCCCACGACCGCCCCGCCCATGCCCCCGATGATCGCCCCCTCTGCTCCCCGGCCGCTCGGACTCCCTGCAATAGCCCCGATGCTGGCGCCGAGGGCGGCACCGGTGATAGCCCCCCGCTCCCGCGGCGTCAGTGGCGTGGCGCACCCCGTGGCGAGAGACGCGACGGCGGCTAGCCAAAGAAGGCGCTTCATCTTGACTCCTCCTGAAACCGGCTCAGAATGCTTCAGCCAGGCTTCGCCGTCGGGGATGGTGCAATGGCAGTGCCACAGGGGAGGGAGGGATCGCGCGAGGGAGCGGGCGTAACCCCCCACCACGGAAAGCCCTGCGAGGCCAGTTGTTGTGCGCTGGCGCCACTGCCCTCAGGCGGGCGCAGGCTGTGATACTTTTCTCCCCGGGGGATGCACGGGGACTCCCCTCCGCGGTGTCCGGCTCTGGGCTGAGCGCTAGCGTGAGGACAGGAGGCGGCGGACCCGGGCGAAGACGCGGTGGAACATTGGTCGGGTCAGGCGGCCGGTGAGCGTGTTCTGCTGGCTCGGGTGGTAGGAGCTGATGAGGAGGAGGCCACCCGGGAGGCGGGTGACGGCCCCGTGGGCGAAGGCGGGCCGGCGCGCGGGGAGCGGCTGGGCCAGGGCCCGGCGGGCGGCGAGGTAGGCGTCGAGCGCGATCCGCCCCAGGGCGACCACAACCTTGACGCGCTCGAGCAACCGGATCTCCTCGAGCAGGTACGGCCGGCACCGGCCGAGCTCCGCACGGCTCGGCCGGTTTCCCGGGGGGGCGCAGCGGACGGCGGCGGTGATGTAGCAGTCCCGGAGGGCGAGGCCGTCCCCGCGATGGGTGGAGGTCGGCTGGTTGGCGAAGCCGAACCGGTGCAGGGCCGCGAAGAGCCAGTCGCCGCTCCGGTCCCCCGTGAAGATGCGGCCGGTCCGGTTGCCGCCGTGGGCCGCGGGAGCCAGCCCGACGATGAGGAGGCGCGCGCCGGGATCGCCGAAGGACGGGACGGGCCGCCCCCAGTACTCCCATTCGCGATACCGGCGGACCTTGGCCGCCGCGACGCGCTCCCGATGGCGGACGAGCCTCGGGCACGCGCGGCAGGCGACGATGGTTTCCTGGAGGCGCAGGAGGGCGTTGGACATCGGCCGTCGCTTTTGGGTCACCTGGATGGACCGAAGGGTATCAGGTCAGAGGCGTTGCGCCTAGAGCGCACGAGGGGGAGCATGGCGTGCGGAGCAACCGGGAACTGGCGCGGCTGACCCTGCAGGCCCTCCAGAGCGCCCTGGAGGCGGAGCTTGGCGAGGGCGCGGCGCGCAGCGGCGTGAACCGGCGCTTCGACCTGGAGGTGGACGCCTGCCTGGGACCCCTCCCGCGGGACCCCAAAGCCCTGGAGAAGGCCCTGGAGGACCTTCCCGAGGACCTCCAGGAAGACGCCCGACGCCGGCACCGCTATGCCGGCGCGCTGGAGGCCAAGCGTGTGGCCGCCCTCGCCATAATTCCTGAGGTCGTGCAGCGGACGGCCGCCTACCGGGCCTTTGACGCGGCGCTGGCTTCCCCGCGGCGGCTCGGAAGCGCGCTCGGCGCTTCAGGTCTGGCCGTCATCGCCGGGGCAGCGCTCGGCTACGGCCTGGAGCGCGGCCTCGGGCTCCGCTACGCCACCTGGATCGGCGTCGCCCTCGGGCTTGTGGCCTTCCTGCGCATCATCGGGCAGGGCCTCCGGATGGGCCGGAGCATGACGCAGGCCGAGGGCGAATATACTCGAGGGTTAGAGGCGGTGGAGACCGCCCTGACGTCCCGCTTCGCCAACGTGGACCGCCAGCACGGCTTCTCCGAGCCACCCGCCGGGAGCTCCGGGTGAACCAACCACCAGGAGAGAAATCACAGCGCCGCTGATGGCGGCCCTAGCCGGGCAAACCAGACCCAAACGCGTAGAGCGCCCACGCGAGGAGCGCCACGCCGAGGGGCGCACTGAGCCTGCGGCCCCAGGGCATGTTCTTCTCGATGGCCATCACCGCCCCTAGCACCAGCATCCAGCCGATATTGCCGACCCCCACCGCGAACATCAGGAGCATCAGCGACCAGCAGCACCCGATGCAGAAGAGCCCGTGGTGCACTCCGAGTCCGAAGGCCCGCGCCCGGTCGTGGCTTCCCCTCCAGTGCTCCATGATGAAGCTCAGAGGTGAGCGGCACTTGTCGAGACAGCGGTACTTCAGCGGTGTAAACTGATAGACCCCGGCCACGGCCAGGATCCCTGGTCCGATCATCCAGTCGTTGGCGGCGAGCCATGCGCTCCGCTCAACCGCCTCGTGCAGCCCCCAATCGCCGAGATGCGCCATGAACCCGAACCCCGCCCAGGTGCTGAGATACCCGGCAATCAGCAAGACCACCAGCCGCCCGCGGTCCGGCCGCTGCTGGACGACGGTGTGAAACAACGTCACAAGCGGGAGGCTGGTCGGGAGCATCATCGCCACCGTCATCAGGGTCCACCCCCCGACGAAGGCGAGGACGAGCCCGAGCGAGTCGGCCCCGAAGGTGAGTTCAACCTCGCCCAGCGCTTCGTGGCTCAGGAACCGGCCGTAGGGGGATTGGCCCCAGACCCACAGGACCACCCAGGCCAGGACGATCAGGGGCCCCAGCAGAGCCAGGAAGAGCCGTCGGTCGGTGGCAGCCCACATGGATCTTCTCCCGCGGGCTCCTCACCCCTGGAAGCGGAAGGCCCCCTGGATCGCATTGTGCTTCTCGAGGTTGATCTTGAATCCGTACTTCGGGGCGTTGACCTTGTACGAGTCGGCCTTGCCCACGTAGGCCGGCGAACCGGGGATCGTCGTGAACACCGTGTCATGCAGCGCGGTGGTTTTGCCCTGGGCCCCCTGGAACGGGGCAAGCTTGGCCTCGATGGCCTGGCCGATCTTCAGCGTCCCCTTGACCCCTTCCACCTGGAAGGTGATGGGCGCCCGCTCCACGCCGGCCACCTCGCCGATGAGCTGCGAGAGATCCTTGAGGGGGCCCCCCAGCTTCCCCGTCCAGACGTTGAGCAGGGCTTCCTGCTGCTGGGGGCTGGCCTTGTCGTCCACGTAGACGACGACACGCCAGTTCCCCTTCAGGATGTTGCCCGGGATGTGACAGAGGATACACAGGGTCAGGCCAGCGACGTTCAGACCATTGACCGTCCCCTTGTCAATGTGCCAGGCCAGTACGCCCTGGCAGGTCCCCCCATCGGGATCCTCTCCCACCCAGCAGGGACAGAGGACATTGCACGTGCAGACTTCGAGCAGGCGTCCTTCCAATTGGTAGGCCATCCCTTCCTCCTCTCATCGGTTTCGGGCCGTCCGGATGTCCACTTGCCCTTTCGTCGCCGCGGCGACCTTCGCCTCGTCCAGCGGCAGGGTGAGGGGGACCGCGAATGTACAAGCGCCCCCGCCGACAATCGCCAGGGTCAGCGAGGGCGCCAGGGGGCCGTGTGGAGAACCGGTCCAGGGGCATCAGACCTCCCCCGGAGGCTGGATGGGTAGATGCGCGGCTAGAGTGTCGGTGCGGAGATCACTCGACCACCACGTTGGTGGTGGTGCGGTGGACGCCGGAAACCCCCTGGATCTTCGAGACCACCGTGGTCCCCAGGGCCTCCAGGTCGCTGGCCTCCACGAAAGCGATGATGTCGTAGTTGCCGGTGACGGCGTGGGCCAGCTTCACTCCCGGCAGGCGGGTGATTTCGCGGGCCGCCGTCTTGGCGCGGCCCATGGCGCACTCGATGAACACGAACGCGGAGACAGCCACGGGTGCCCCCCTGGGCTAGAAGGGGACGACGGCCATCACCCCCTGCCCCAGGCAGGTGGGACAGGTGCAGAGCCCCTTGCCGTTGCACCGGGAGCAGGGCGTCCAGGATTCCACCGTCCCGCCCCCCGCCGTGCGGCTCCCCCCGGAGCCCCCGCACTCCGGACACCCGATCCGCTTGAGACCTTTACAGGCCGGACACTCCACTGACCCACCCATCGCCCGTCTCTCCTCCTCCCACATTCTCAGGATTTATCAGCCCGGCCTCTGGAGGGCCGGGAAGGGCCTCTCTTCTATCACGCTGGGAGCGGGTTGTAAAGCAGCCTGCGCACAGCCACTGTTTAGCGATTGAGCAACAGCGTGCGCGCTTCCCTTCCGCCTGCCTTTACCATGGGCACGGCCCGGCCCAGCGGGCGCCCTGGAGAAGCCTCCTCTACCGCACTCAACGCCTGTGCCCTCCAGCACTTAGCGCGCGCCCCCCACCGGCTCCCACCGGGCGGCACGGCCCTGGCAAACGGGGCGGACCAGACGAAGGTCCCGACCTATTCGCGCCGGGCCCCCGTGGCAGCTTTTATTCGCGGCATGAACGAGCCGGGCCCCAGCAGGTCATTCCGGAACCGGGAGGGAGATCGCATGCGTAAGCCCGTGCCGTTCTGGGTGTTTGCCGGCCTGCTCGCCGGCGCTCTCGTCCTGGGCCTCGCCGCATGGGGGCTCGCGCAACAGGCGCCGCCGGCGCCCGCGCCCCAGGTCCAGGCGCCGCCCCCGCCCAAGGTGGACTCCGGGGACAATGCCTGGATGCTGGCCTCCTCCGCCCTGGTCCTGATGATGACGATCCCGGGCCTCGCCCTGTTCTACGGCGGGATGGTGCGCCGGCAGAACGCCCTGGGCACCATCATGCAGAGCTTCATCATCGTGGCCGTGATCAGCATCGAGTGGATCCTGTGGGGATACACGACGGCCTTCGGGCCCGACGTCCGGGGGCTCATCGGGGATTTGAGCTGGTTCGGCCTCATGGGCGTCGGCCTGGACCCGAACCCCGACTACGCGGGCACGATCCCCCACCAGACCTTCATGATCTACCAGATGATGTTCGCCATCATCACGCCGGCGCTCATCACCGGCGCCTTCGCCGAGCGGATGAAGTTCGGCAGCTTCCTGGTCTTCACGCTGCTCTGGGCCACCTTCATCTACAACCCCCTGGCCCACTGGGTCTGGGGGGTCAAGGGCTGGATGCGCGAGATGGGGGCCCTGGACTTCGCGGGCGGGACGGTGGTCCACATCAGCTCCGGGGTCTCGGCCCTTGCGGCCGCGCTCCTCGTGGGCAAGCGCCGCGGCTACCGGGTCGAGCCGATGCCTCCCCATAACCTCCCCCTCACGGTCCTGGGGGCCGCCCTGCTCTGGGTGGGCTGGTTCGGCTTCAAC
>DASYVA010000158.1 GCA_036000645.1 Candidatus Methylomirabilis sp. | reverse complement strand
CCGCCCATGCCCGTCCCGATGAGGACCCCGACCTGATTCCGGTTCTCGTCCGTGACCTTGAACTGCGCCTTCTCCACGGCCATCGCGGCTGCAGCCACGGCAAAATGGATGAAGGTATCCATCTTGCGGGCTTCCTTCTTTTCCACCCAGTCGAGGGGGTCGAACCCCTTCACCTCCGCGGCGATCTGACAATCGAACCCGACCGGGTCGAATCGGGTGATCCGCCCCGCGCCCGACTTCCCCGCCTTCAGGGCGTCCCAGAAGGCTTCCCCCCCGACGCCGATGGGCGAGACCACCCCGAACCCCGTGACGGCCACTCGTCGCTTCACCCGCGTTCCCCTCTCAGGCGTCCTCCGCGCTCGCGCCCCCGGGGGAGCCCGGGGCGCCGCGGCACGCCGCACTCCCCTACGTGCGGTCCTTGATGTACCGGACCGCGTCCTGGACGGTCAGAATCTTCTCGGCCTCCTCGTCGGGGATCTCCAGGCCGAACTCCTCCTCCAGGGCCATCACCAACTCGACGGTGTCCAGCGAATCCGCGCCCAGGTCCTCGATGAACTTGGCCTCGGGCTTGACCTGCGCCTCTTCCACCCCGAGTTGCTCCACGATGATCTTCTTCACCTTCTCGTCCACAGCCACGGTGTCCCTCACCTCCTCCCCGGGATGGACCCGCGCCGCCCGGTCACATCCAGAGCCCGCCGTTGACGTGGATGACCTGCCCGGTGATGTAGGATGCCGCATCGGAGGCCAGGAAGGCCACAACCCCTGCGACCTCGCCAGGGGTCCCGAACCGTCCCTGGGGAATCTGGGTCCGATACGCCTCCCGCACGGCAGGCGAAAGGGCCGCCGTCATTTCCGTCTCGATGAACCCCGGGGCGACGGCGTTCACGGTGATGCCCCGGGAGGCCACCTCCCGCGCGGCCGCCTTGGTCAGACCGATGAGGCCCGCCTTCGACGCGACGTAGTTGGCTTGTCCCGCGTTCCCCATGACCCCTACGACGGACGTCACATTGATGATCCGTCCCGCCCGCTGCTTCACCATGGCCCGGAGGGCAGCCCGCGTGCAGTGAAAGGCCCCCGTGAGGTTGACCCCCAGGACCGCTTCCCAGTCCTCCGACTTCAGCCGGAGCAAGAGACCGTCCCGCGCGATCCCGGCGTTGTTCACCAGGAGATCGAGCCTCCCGAACTGGCCGAGGCAAGTCTCTGCCAGCTGGTCGGCATCGGCGGCCTGGCTCACGTCGGCCACCGCCGTCGCCACTTTCGCCCCACCCGCCGCGAGGGACGCCGCAGCCCGCTCCAGGGCGGCTCCGTCCCGGGCACAGAGGAGGAGGCTTGCCCCGGCTCCCGCCAGTCGCTCCGCCACCGCGTACCCGATCCCCCGGCTGGCCCCGGTGACGATGCCGGCGCGCCCGTCCAGGCTCATCCACCCGCCAGCGCGGAGGCGGCCGTCTCCAGCCCGGCCAGATCCTCCACCGGGAACGTGCGGGCCGCCGGGGTGATCCGCCGGATGAGCCCGGTGAGGACCTTCCCGGGGCCCACCTCCACGAACGTGTCCACCCCCTCCCGGACCAGCCGCTCGACCGCCTCCACCCACCGGACCGGGGACGCCACTTGCCGCACCAGGGCGGCGGCCGCTTCGGCCCCCGTCCGGATGGGAGCGGCATCCACATTGGTCACACAGGGGACCCGGAGATCCCGGAAGCGGACCGTCGCCAGAACCTCCCGCAGCCGCTCCGCCACCGGCCGCATCAGGCGGCAGTGGAACGGGGCGCTCACCGGGAGGGGGATGGCCCGCTTCGCCCCGCGCGCCTTGGCGCGCGCGACTGCCTGCTCGACGGCGGCCCGCTCCCCCGCGATCACCACCTGGCCCGGGGCATTCACGTTCGCCACCTCTACCACCCCCGCGGCCGCCGCCTCCCCGCAGACCGCCTCCACGGCCGCGACCTCCAGGCCGATCAGGGCGGCCATTGCGCCCGCCCCCACTCTCACCGCCTCCTGCATGAACTCTCCCCGCTTCCGGACGACCCGCACCGCGTCTCCGAAGTCCAGGGCGCCCGCGCAGACCAGCCCGCTGTACTCCCCCAGGCTGTGCCCGGCCACGAAGTCCGGCTTGATCCCCCGCTGTTCCAGGCCGGCCAGGACCGCCAGGCTCGCCGTGAGAAGGGCCGGCTGCGTGTTGGCCGTGAGCGCCAGCGCCTCCTCGGGGCCCTGGAAGCAGAGGCGCGCCACATCGAACCCCAGAACCCGGCTCGCCTCGGTAAACCGAGCAGCCGCCTCCGGGAAGGCCTCGGCGAAGGGGCGGCCCATCCCCACGACCTGGGAGCCTTGCCCCGGGAACACGAAGGCGATCCGGCCCCCCACCCCCCCCTCTACCAGGTGACCACGGCCGACCCCCAGGTGAGGCCAGCGCCAAAGGCTGCCAGCAGCAGCGTCATCCCCGGCCGCACCCGCCCGGACCGGACGGCTTCGTCCAGGGCGAGGGGGATGGAGGCGGCGGAGGTGTTCCCGTACCGATCGATGTTGAGGACGAGCTTCTCCTCCGGGAAGCCGAGCCGGCTCGCCAGGGCCCGGATGATGCGGAGGTTGGCCTGGTGGGGGACGATGAGGTCGATGTCCGACGGCTCGAGCGCGTTCGCCTTCAGCGCGGTCATGCAGGCGTCCTCCATCGCCCGCACCGCCAACCGGAACACCTCGTTGCCATTCCGCATCTGGATGAACTGGAGCCCCTCGCGAAGCACCTGGTCGCTCTGGGGGAACCGAGACCCTCCCCCCGGGGCGACGAGGAGGGACCACTGCCGCCCATCCGAGTAGAGGTGGGTGGAGCGGATCCCCGCCCCTCCCTCCTGCGCCTGCAGGACGGCGGCGCCCGCCCCGTCCCCGAAGAGGACACAGGTGTTCCGGTCTTTCCAGTTCACGATTTTGCTCAGGCTCTCGGCCCCCACCAGCAGGATCGTCCGGGCGCTGCCGTTCCGGATGAGGCCGTCCGCCACGGCGAGCCCGTAGAGGAATCCGGTGCAGCCGGCCCCGATGTCGAAGGCGGCGGCCCGCCGGGCATTCAGGGCGTCCTGCAGGAGGCAGGCGGTGGCCGGCATGGGAACCGCCGGGGTGATGGTGGCAACCATGAGGATGTCCAGGTCCATCGGATCCACCGCGGCCATGGCGAGCGCCTGCACTGCCGCGCCCTCCGCCAGGGTTGCCGAGTCCTCTCCCGGGCCGCAGACGCGGCGCTCCGCGATCCCGGTCCGGGTCCGGATCCACTCGTCACTGGTGTCCACCATCCGTTCCAGGTCGTGGTTCGTCAGCACCCTGGCCGGTGCGCACGACCCGGTGCCGATGATGCGACTCATGAGCATTCCGAAACCCCCTCAGCTCTGGGCGATCCCGTCCCGGATGTTGTCGAGCACGTGGCTCTTCACGCACTCGCCGGCCACCCGCAGCGCGTTCCGGATGGCCTTCCCGGAGGACCGCCCGTGACTGATGATGGTGATCCCGTTCACGCCCAGGAGCGGCGCGCCCCCGACCTCCGAATAGTCGAGGCGCTGCCGCAGGCGCCGGAAGGCCGGCTTCAGGAGCAGGGCCCCTGCCCTGCTCCGGAGGTCGGCGGCCACCTCATCCCGGATCAGGGCCATGATGGTCTCCGCCACGCTCTCCCCGATCTTCAGGGCCACGTTCCCGGTGAACCCGTCGCAGACCACCACATCGGCGTGCCCCTTGAAGACGTCGACCCCTTCCACGTTCCCGATGAACTCGATGGAGGGCTCCTCCTCCAGGGCCCGGAAGGCCTCCTTCGTCAGCTCATTCCCCTTGGTCTCCTCTTCCCCGATGGAGAGGAGGCCCACCCGGGGACGGGCCTTCCCCAGGGCCTGACGGGCATAGACGTTCCCCATGATGGCGAACTGCACCAGGTGCCGGGGCTTGCAGTCCACGTTGGCGCCCACGTCCAGCAGGATGGCGTGGCCGGCGAGGGTCGGGAGGAGGGCAGCGATCGCCGGGCGCTCCACGCCCGGGAGGGGCCCCAGGACGACCAGCGCGATCGCCATGACCGCCCCGGTGTTGCCGGCGCTCACCACCGCGTCCGCGTCCCCGTTGCGGACGAGGTCCACCGCCACCCGGATGGAAGAGTCCTTCTTCTTCCGGAGCGCCGTGGAGGGAGACTCCTCCATCTCCACGACCTCCGAGGCGTGGCGGATCCTGATCGGGAGCCCGCTCAGCTCGTGGCGGTCCAGGTGGCGGCGGACCTCCTCCTGCACCCCCACCAGGATCACGCCCAGCCCGAGTTCGCGGGCCGCGGCGATTGCCCCCTCCACGTTGACCGCGGGCCCGCCGTCTCCTCCCATCGCGTCCAGGGCGATGCAGACGGGAGGGCGGTCCTGAAGCCACGTGGGGGCAATGTCCACGCCCTACGCCTCCTCCTGGGGCCGGACGGTGCGGCCTCGGTAGACGCCGCAATGCGGGCACGCCCGATGGGGCCGCTTCGGTTCGTGGCACTGGGGACAGGGAACGAACGTGGGGAGGCTCAGGGCATCATGGGCCCGGCGCTTGCGGGTCCGGGCGTTGCTGTGGCGGCGCTTCGGCAGAGGCATGGCAGGTTTCGCTCCTCGCTAGTGCCGGGCCAACTGACGTCGCCTCACTTCGTTCTCGGTCGTCGGCGGTCCTCAACGTACCAACGGCGTACGCCTCCGGCCGCCTCCTCCCTCGGGCCTCGTGATGCTCGTCATTTGGCCCGGCACCCCATCGGCTGCCTACACACGGCAGTAGTTCGCTTGGGTTACGCTAGGTGTCACCCCTCAGGCGCTCCAGGATCTTGAACCGCGGGTCGGGTGGGGGGCCCGGGCAACGGCACGCCCCCTCGTTCCGGTTGGCCCCGCATCGGGGGCAGAGCCCCTGGCAGTCCTCCCGGCAGAGAGGCTGGACCGGGAGGGCCAACAACAGGTTCTGGCGCAGGAGGGCTGTCAGGTCGAGGCGGCCCTCCTCAAGAAAGTCGGTGTCGAGGTCTTCGGCCGTCAGTTCCACTTCCTCTTCCTCTTCCTCCTCGGCCGACCCCGTCGCGGGGTGCTGGTAGTAGACGCTGAAGCCCTCCCGGATCGGCAGGGCAAACGGCTCGGAGCACCGGCTGCAAATAAGGGAAAGGGTGCTGGTCACCTCCCCCTCGGCCAGCACCCCCTGACGCATCCGGGTCAACTTCAGAAGCGCATCCGCCCAGACCCGATCGGGTGGACCCCCTTCGGACAGGCGGAGCTCCACCGGCTCAGCCCGGAGGGTCAACTCCAGCCCCTCCTGGGGGATGTGCGACACGTCGATCAGCATGTGAACGCCGCCGAGCGGCAAAACTCGGGCTATCGTAGCGGCCGTCCTGGGGGGTGTCAAGGGAAAAGACCCGGGAAACAGCGCGAAGAAACTGGGTGCAAGTCCCCGCAGGCACAGCACCCATGCCTTCCCCCTGCCGCGCGAGCCACGTGCCTCGATCATGACCCAAGGGGGGCCCACGCGTGGAGAGCCGGGGAACGACTGAACATTCCGGAAGGGAAGCGGGAGGAAACAAGCAGGCCGGCCGTGGTCCCCCGGGCCGCACCGCTACCCGGGGAAGAGATCCACCGCCGCAAAAAAGTACGGAATCTCGACCGCGGCCGCCGCCGGAGAGTCGGAGCCGTGGACCGCGTTCCGCTCGATGCTCTCGGCCAGGTCGCGGCGGATCGTGCCGGGCTCGGCCTGGGCCGGGTCCGTGGCCCCCATGATCTTCCGGACCCGGCCGATCGCCTCGGCACCCTCCAGGACCATCACGACCACGGGGCCCGAGGCCATGAAGCTCACCAGGCTCTCGAAGAAGGGCCGCTCCCGATGGACGGCGTAGAACCGCTCGGCCTCCCCCTTCGTCAGGTGCACCATCCGGAGGCCTCGAACGGCGAGCGCCCCTCGTTCGAATCGTCCGATCACCTCCCCGATGAGCCCGCGCCGGACGGCGTCCGGCTTCACGATGGCCAGCGTCCGCTCGATGGACATCCCGTCTCCCCCCGGCAACAGCGTGACCGCAGAAGAGGCGCCGGCGGAACCGCTCGATCGTCCCGAGCCCGCCCGGGAAGCTACCGGCGCCTGCCGGCGCCCGCGGATGAGCGGCGGGTGCGGGGCGGCCGGGGTCGGCGCCCGGGCCGAGCCCTCGCGGCCCGCCGGGCCAGTGCCGTCGCGACCGCTTTCCCCATCTCTGCCGGGCTGTCAACCACCCGCACCCCGGCACGCCGGAAGGCGGCGACCTTCTCCGCCGCCGTCCCCGCCCCGCCGGCGATGATGGCGCCTGCGTGACCCATCCGCCGGCCGGGGGGAGCCGTCTGCCCCGCCACGTACCCGACGACCGGCTTCGTCATGTGGGCCTTCACGAAGGCCGCCGCCTCCTCCTCCGCGCTCCCGCCGATCTCCCCGATCAGGAGGACCCCCTCCGTCCCCGGGTCGTCCTGGAAGAGCCGGAGGCAGTCTACGAAGGAGGTGCCGATCACGGGGTCTCCGCCGATCCCGATGCAGGTGGACTGGCCCAGGCCCAAGGCGGTGAGCTGGTGGACCGCCTCGTAGGTGAGCGTGCCGCTGCGGGAGACGACCCCGATCCGCCCCGGGCGGTGGATGTGCCCCGGCATGATCCCCACCTTGGCCTTCGTGGGGGAGATCACGCCCGGGCAGTTGGGGCCGACGAGGCGGATCCCCCTGCCGTCGATGGCCCGCTTCACCCGGACCATATCGAGGGCCGGGATGCCTTCGGTGACGCAGACGACGAGGGGCAGCCCGGCGTCGGCCGCCTCCAGGATGGCATCGGCGGCGAAGGCGGGGGGGACGAAGATGAGGGAGCAGTTGGCCCCCGTGGCCGCCATCGCCTCGGCGACGGTGTGGAAGACCGGCACCCCGTCCTGCGTCGCCCCCCCCTTGCCGGGGGTGACCCCGGCCACGACGTGGGTGCCGTACTCGCGGCAGGCCCGGGCGTGGAAGGAACCCTCCTTGCCCGTGATCCCCTGCACCAGGAGGCGGGTCGCCCGGTCCACCAGGATGCTCACGCCCGCCCCCGGCTCGCCCCCACCACCATCCGGGCCGCCTCCGCCATGGTATCGGCCGTGAGGAAGTTGAGGCCGCTCTCCTTGAGCATCTGTTTCCCCTGGGCCACGTTCGTCCCCTCCATGCGGATCACGACCGGGACCTTCACCCGGAGGGCTCGGGCGGCCTGGATCACCCCCGCCGCCAGCCGGTCGCACCGCAGGATGCCCCCGAAGATATTGATGAGGACCGCCTTCACGCGCGCGTCGGCCATCAGGATCCGGAAGGCGTTCTCGATCTGCTCGGCGCTGGCCCCGCCCCCGACGTCCAGGAAGTTGGCGGGTGCGCTCCCCGCCTGCTGGATGATGTCCATGGTGGCCATGGCGAGCCCGGCGCCGTTGACCATGCAGCCCACGGTCCCGTCCAGCGTGACATAGTTCAGGCCGAACCGGGAGGCCTCCACCTCAAGCGGCGCCTCCTCGTCCAGGTCCCGGAGCTCCAGAATCTCTGGGTGCCGGAACAGGGCATTGTCGTCAAAGTTCATCTTGGCGTCCAAGGCCAACACCCGCCCGTCGGTCGTCACCACCAGCGGGTTGATCTCCGCCAGGGAGCAGTCCTTCTCCTGGTAGGCCCGCGCGAGGGCCAGGATCAGATCGGCCGTCGACCGGGTGAGCTCGGCGGGGACGCCGAGGCCATAGGCGAGCTTCCGCCCCACGTAGGGGGAGTTCCCACTGGCCGGGTCCACCGCCGCCCGCAGGATCTTCTCCGGGGAGGCGGCCGCCACCTCCTCGATCTCCACCCCGCCGGCGGGGCTCGCCATGACCACCGGGAGACCAAGCCGCCGGTCCAGGACGACGCCCAGGTAGAGCTCCTGGCGGATGGCCATGGCCTCCTCCACCAGGACCCGCTTGACCCGCTGGCCTCCGGGGCCGGTCTGGGGGGTCTTCAGCATCATCCCCAGGATCTGGGCGGCGGCCTGCTCCGCCTCCCCGGCGGAGCCGGCCAGCTTGATCCCGCCCCCCTTCCCGCGGCCGCCGGCGTGGATCTGCGCCTTCACCACGGCCCGTCCGCCGAGGCGCTCCGCGACGGCCCGCGCTCCGGCCGGCGTGTCGGCCACCTCTCCCTTCGGGACCGGAACCCCATACGCGCCCAGGATCCGCTTCGCCTGGAACTCGTGGATCTTCACCTGGCCCCCCGGAGACGCCACGCACCCCGCAGAGCGGCCCTCATGTCTGGAAGCCGAGGCCGGTCGCCGCCCCTACGTGCTTCCGGTCACCTTGCGCACCACCCACAGGATCGGGTCGTAGTGCGCGTCGACCACGCGTTCCTTCAAGGGGATAATGCCGTTGTCGGTGATGTGGATGTGCTCGGGGCAGACGTCGGTGCAGCACTTCGTGATATTGCAGTACCCGATGCCGGCCTCCTTCCGGAGCAGGTCCCCCCGGTCGGCGGTGTCCAGCGGGTGCATCTCCAGCTCCGCCAACCGGATCAGGAACCGGGGGCCGGCAAACGCGTGCTTCTTGTCATGGTCCCGCAGGACGTGGCAGACGTTCTGGCACAGGAAGCACTCGATGCATTTCCGGAACTCCTGCAGGCGGTCAATGTCCTCCTGCATCATTCGCCAGCTTCCATCCGGCTCGGGTGGTCTGGGCTTCAAGGGGGGGATCCTCTTCGCCACCGCGTAGTTCCAGGACACGTCGGTCACCAGGTCCCGGATGTGGGGGAACGCCTTCAGCGGCTCAACCGTGATGGGCACCCCCTCCGGGAACTGGTCCATCCGGGTCATGCACATGAGGCGCGGCCGCCCGTTTACCTCCGCGCTGCAGGACCCGCACTTCCCCGCCTTGCAATTCCAGCGGACCGCCAGGTCATTGGTGTGCTTGGCCTGGACCATGTGGATGACGTCCAGCACGACCATTCCGGCGTCGTACGGGAGCCGGTACTCCTCGAACTTGCCGGAACCGCCTTCGCCGCGCCAGACTCGCATGATGGCTTCCGGCATCTATTTGTCCCCCTCGAAGAGCGCCTGCAGCTCCCGTGGCATCTCGGGCAAGGGCTCCCGGGCGACCGTCATCCGGTCCCCCTCCTTGCGGACGACGACGTTCACCTTGCCAAACTGGGGGTCCGCCTTGGGGTAATCCAGGCGGGTGTGACCGCCCCGACTCTCCTTGCGCTCCAGGGCCCCCCGGATAATCGCCTCCGACACCGTGAGGAGCGACCAGAGGTCGAGCGCGGTGTGCCACCCGGGGTTGTACTGCCGGGTGCCCACCGCCTTCACCTGACGGAGGCGCTGCTTGAACTCCTCGATGGCCTCGAGGCCCTTCCGCAACTCGTCCTCGGTCCGGACGATCCCTACGTTGGCCTCCATCGCCTCCTGGAGCGCCTCCTGGATGGCGTAGGGACTCTCCCCGGTCGACCGCTCCAGCGGGGCCAGCATCTCCCGCGCGAGGCGCTCCACCTCCCCCTCGGCTACGGCGGGCGCCCGCGGGAGCCGCTTGGCGTACCCTGCCGCCGCCAGGCCGGCCCGCCGCCCAAACACCAGCAGGTCGGAGAGGGAGTTTCCCCCCAGCCGGTTGGACCCGTGCAAGCCCCCGGCCACCTCACCCGCGGCGAACAGGCCCGGGACGGTGGCCGCCGCCGTATCCGCGTCCACCCGAACGCCTCCCATGATGTAGTGGCAGGTCGGGCCCACCTCCATGGGCTGCTTGGTGATATCGACGTCCGCCAGCTCCTTGAACTGGTGGTACATGCTGGGGAGCTTGCGCCTGATGAACTCCGGGTCACGGCGCGTCGCGATGTCCAGGAACACCCCCCCGTGGGGGCTGCCCCGCCCGGCCTTCACCTCCGCCACGATGGCGCGGGCCACCTCGTCCCGCGGCAGGAGCTCCGGCGGCCGTCGGTTGTTCTTCTTGTCGGTGTACCAGCGGTCTGCCTCGGCCTCAGTGTCCGCGGTATCGGCCCTAAAGAGCTCCGGGACGTACCGGAACATGAACCGCTCTCCCGCCGAGTTTCGCAGGATGCCCCCCTCCCCCCGCACCGCCTCGGTCACCAGGATGCCGCGGACGCTGAGGGGCCACACCATCCCCGTCGGGTGGAACTGGACGCACTCCATGTCGATCAGGTCGGCCCCGGCGTGGTAGGCCAGGGCCTGGCCGTCGCCGGTGTACTCCCACGAGTTGCTCGTGACCTTGTAGGCCTTGCCGATGCCGCCAGTCGCCAGGATCACCGCCTTGGCCCGGAACACCACGAACCGACCGCTCTCCCGCCAGTAGCCGCAGGCACCGCTGATCCGGTCGCCATCCTTGAGCAGGCGGGTGACCGTGCACTCCATGAAGACGTCGAAGCCCAGGGCCACCCCGTGCTGCTGGAGCGTCCGGATCATCTCCAGCCCGGTCCGGTCCCCCACGTGGGCCAGCCGCGCGTACCGGTGGCCGGCGAAGTCCCGCTGCAGGATCCGACCGTCTTTGGTCCGGTCGAAGAGGGCCCCCCACCCCTCCAGCTCCTTGACCCGATCCGGGGCCTCCTGCGCGTGCAGCATCGCCATGCGCCAGTTGTTCAGCATCTTACCGCCGCGCATGGTGTCGCGGAAGTGGACCCGCCAGTTGTCCTCGGGGTAGATGTTCCCCAACGCGGCCGCGACTCCCCCCTCGGCCATGACCGTGTGCGCCTTCCCCAGCAGCGACTTGCAGATGAGACCAACCCGGGCGCCCTCGGCCGCCGCCTCGATCGCTGCCCGCAGCCCGGCTCCGCCCGCCCCGATCACGAGGACGTCATGCTCGTGCGTCTCAAAACGATCCATCAGACGATCCTCACGTCGCGGATCACGCCCATGGAAACGAGCCGAACGTACAGGTCCGCCAGCGCGACGACCCAGAGGCTGATCCAGGCCCACAGGGCATGGTGCACGTTCAGCCGGCTCACGCCGTGCCAGGCCCGATAGCGGATCGGGCAGGTGGAGAAACAATCCAGATTGCCCCCGACCAGGTGGCGGAAGGAATGGCAGGAGAAGGTGTAGAGCGACAGGAGCCCCGCGTTCGCCAGGAGGACGAAGGACCCGACCCCAACGCCGAACCGCCCGTCGAAGATGAATCCGTGGACCGCGTCCACCCACAGGAACACGAGCACCAGGGCGGACGCGTAGAGGAAATACCGGTGGGCGTTCTGCAGGATCAGGGGCGGCCGCGCCTCCCCGTGGTAGTCCGACCGGGGCTCCCGGACGGCGCACGCCGGCGGATCCCAGAGGAAGGCCCGGTAGTATGCCTTCCGATAATAATAGCAGGTGAGCCGGAAGCCTCCCGGCGCCCACAGGACCAGGAAGGCCGGGGAGAGCGGCCACCAGGCAGGGGTGAAGAGCGGGGAGTAGAACGGGGACAGATAGTTCTGGTACTGGTAATGGGCGTTCTGGAGGGCCGCCCAGGTGGCGTAGACGACGAAACCGCCCAGGACGAGCAGCACCAGCAGGGGCTCCACCCACCACGCGTCCGTTCGCATCGTGAGGCCGGCGGTCCCCGTGAGCGGTGCCCGCTGCCGGATGGCGTCCGTCTTCATGTCCCCTCCTCCGGGTCTGACGCGGCCGCGACGGCCTACGTCCGGCCGGGCCCGTCGAGCCGGTACCGGGCCCTCCCCTCCTGGAACAGGTCCCGACCCTCGATATCGTTGACCACGATCACCGGGAAGTCCTCCACCACCAGGCGTCGGACCGCCTCCGGGCCCAGGTCCTCGTAGGCCAGGACCTCCGCCGCGCGGATGCAGCGGGAGAGCAACGCCCCCGCTCCTCCCACGGCGCCGAAGTAGACCGCCCGGTGGCGGCGCATCGCTTCCACCACCTCGGGAGAGCGCCCCCCCTTCCCGATGGTCCCCTTGAGCCCGAGGGCCAACAGCGCCGGGGTGAAGGGGTCCATCCGCGAGGCGGTGGTGGGACCGGCCGACCCGATCACCTCCCCCGGGCGGGCCGGGGTCGGCCCCACGTAGTAGAGCACCTGGCCCGCCAGGTCCACCGGCAAGGGCTGCCCCCGCCCCAGCGCTTCCGCGAAGCGCTGATGCGCCGCGTCCCGGGCCGCCAGGAGGGCTCCGCAGAGCAGGACCCGGTCGCCGGCCCGAAGAGCAGCCACGTCGTCCTCCGACAGGGGCAGATGCAGTCGGTGCACCGCACGGCGGCGCGGGCGGCGGCATCGCCGCCGCCCGCGCCCTCCCGCTAGATCTTCTTCTTGGCCACCGGCTTCGCCGCCGGCTTCAGCTTGGCCTGCAGGTCGGCCACCTGCTTCTTCAGGCTCGCGTTCTCCTTCGTCAGGGTCTCTACCTGTCCCTTCAGGTCGCCGTTCTGCGCCTGCGCATCCGTCACCTGCTTCTTCAGGCTTGCGTTCTCGGCCTTCAGGTCGGGGCCACACCCGGCGATCATCACGGCCAGGAGGCTCCCGGCCAGAACCCTCCACAACGCTGTCATCGCGACCCCTCCTTCACCTCTCCCTCGAGTTGGATGGCTCCCACGACGCCTACGGACTAGGGGCGCACCGGCGGTGGCCAGGGCGGCGGCATCCGCATCTCCTCCTTTCCCCAGGAAAGCCAGGATGCTAGAGAACCGCCTCCTGGTACCGGTGGGAGTGGCACTGGAGGTTCACGGCCACCGGCAGCGAGGCAATGTGCCCCGGGTGCGTCTCGATGTGCACCGCCAGGGCGGTGGTGCGCCCCCCGACAGCCTGGGGGCCAATGCCGGTCGCATTGACGGCCTGCAGGAGCTCCCGCTCGAAGGCCGCGACGCGCGGATCCGGGTGGGATGAATGGAGCGGCCGGAAAACCGCCCGCTTGGCCAGGTGGGCGCAGTGATCGAAGGTGCCGCCGATGCCCACCCCGACCACCAGGGGCGGGCACGGGTTGCCGCCCGCCTGCTCCACCGTCTCCACCACCACGCGCCGGATCCCGGCGACCCCGTCTGCCGGCGTGAGCATCCGGAGCGCGCTCATGTTCTCGCAGCCGAATCCCTTGGTGATGACGGTCAGCTTGAGCCGGTCCCCGGGTACGAGCTGGAGATGAATCACGGCGGGGGTGTTGTCGCCGGTGTTGACCCGGTGCAGGGGGCTCTCGACGATCGAGGGGCGGAGAAACCCCTCCCGATACCCGCGGCCGACCCCGTCGTGGACCGCCCGGTTGAAGTCTCCCCCCACCACGTGGCAATCCTGGCCGAGCTCCGCGAAGACGACCGCCATCCCGGTGTCCTGGCAGAGGGGGAGCCCGGTCTGTCTGGCCAGGGCCGCGTTGGCCTTGAGCTGCCGGAGAACCTCCGCCGCGAGCGGGGAGTCCTCCTCGGCGATGGCCCGGTCCAGGGCGTCCACCACCTCCTGCGGCAGCTCGGTCGCGGCGCGGATGCAGAGTTCGCGCACCACCCGGGTGATCTCATTCACGTGGAGATCCCGCATGCTCGCGCCCCCCCGGGCCGGGGGGAGGTCCCGCGGCCGGCCCCGGGCCACCCCCTACACCAACCCCAACTTCTGGACCATCTCCCGGACCGACTCGGCGGACCGCCGGAGCGCCCCCGCCTCCTCGGCGGTGAGCCGGATCTCGAGGATCTCTTCCACGCCCCGGCGGCCCAGCTTCACCGGGACCCCCACGAAGAGGTCCGCGATGCCGTACTGCCCGGTGAGATGCACACAGCAGGGGAGGATCATCTTCTTGTCCTTCAGGATGGCCTCCACCATCGCGACCGCCGCGGCTCCCGGGGCATAGAACGCGCTACCGGTCTTGAGCAAGGCCACGATTTCCGCCCCGCCGTCCCGGGTCCGTTTGACGAGCGCCTCCACCCGCTCCGGAGGGAGGAGCTCGGTGATGGGGATCCCGGCCACCGTGGAGTACCTG
>DASYVA010000157.1 GCA_036000645.1 Candidatus Methylomirabilis sp. | reverse complement strand
GAAGACGGCGATGTCCTTGTCATTGACGCCCCCCCCGAATCCGGGAAGGCTGAATTGGATGTCTTTGGCCTTCTGCTTGACCGAGGTCGCCAGGATCTGCTGCTTCCGGAGCTGGACGACGACCGCGTCCCGGTTGGGGGCGTCCATCTCCCCCGAGATGGTCTGGCCACCCCGGGTCCGTCCCACGTAGGCGAACATCGCCATGGTCCGCTCCTCTCCCCACGCCCCCGCTGGGGCGCGTCAGCCTACCGTCGGGCCCCGGCCAGGGCGCCGGGTTGGCCCCGTTGGATCATCTGCATCAGCTCGTCGGGACGCGTGGAGGCCGCCATGGCCTGTTCCGTCGTGATGTTCCGCTTCTGAACGTGGTCCAGGAGGGCCTGGTTCATGGTCTGCATCCCGAACTTCTCCTGCCCCGTCTGCATGGTGGAATAAATCTGGTGGACCTTGTCTTCCCGGATGAGGTTCCGGATCGCCGCGTTGGGGACCATGACCTCCAGCACGAGGACCCGCCCCTGGCCGCTCGCCTTCGGCATGAGCGTCTGGCACAGGACCCCCTCCAGGACGAAGGAGAGCTGCGCGCGCACCTGCGGCTGCTGGTGAGCCGGGAACACGTCAATGATTCGATTGATGGTCTGCTCGGCCGAGTTCGTGTGGAGGGTGGCGAAGACCAGATGCCCGGTTTCGGCGATGACGAGGGCCGCCTCGATGGTCTCCAGGTCCCGCATCTCCCCGATGAGGATCTTATCGGGATCCTCCCGGAGGACGGACTTGAGGGCGTTCTTGAAGGAGTAGGTGTCGGCGTGCAGCTCGCGCTGGTTCACGATGCACTTCTTGTGCTGGTGGACGAATTCGATGGGGTCCTCGATGGTCAGGATGTGCTCCTGCTTCTCGCTGTTGATCTTGTCAACCATCGTGGCCAGCGTGGTGGACTTCCCGGACCCCGTCGGTCCCGTCACCAGCACGAGGCCCTTGGGCTTGTTGCAGAGGTCCTCCACCACCTTGGGCAACCCCAGCTCCTGGAAGGTGTAGATCTTGTGTGGGATGGTCCGGATGGCGACGGCCACCGCCCCCCGCTGTACGAAGACGTTGGCGCGGAAGCGGGCGAGCCCCTTCACCCCGAAGGAGAAGTCCAGCTCCTTGTTCTCCTCGAACTTGTGCTTCTGGGCATCGGTGAGCATGCTGTAGGCGAGCGCCTTCGTCTCGGCCGCCGCCAGCGGTTGGGTGCCGATCGGCATCACCAGGCCGTGGAGCCGGATCATGGGGGGGATCCCCGTGGTGATGTGGAGATCCGAGGCCCCCTTGGACACCAGCTCCTTCAGTAACTCGTGGAGGTTCGCCATCCGTCTGGTCCCCTTCCCTGGCGTACGGGTTTCTCCCGGCCGCGGGCGCCGGGCGGTTTCCCCTTCCCTCTCCGCTACGACCCGCTGCTGACCCGCATGACTTCCTGGATCGTGGTGATCCCCTCGCGGATCTTCTGCAGCCCGGCCTCCCGCAAGGTCTTCATCCCGTTCCCCCGGGCCAGCTCCCGGAGCTCCGCGGCGGAGGCCCCCTGGAGCACGGCCTCCTTGACCTGTTCGGTGATGAGCATGACCTCGTAGAGCGCCACCCGCCCCTTGTAGCCGGTCTCGCTGCAGGCCATGCACCCCTTCCCCTTGAAGGTCTTGACGCCCTTGGCCTCCTCCGCGGAGAAGCCGATGTCCACCAGGGCGCTGCGGGGGAGCGGGACCTCCTCCCGGCAGGAGCTGCAGATCTTCCGGCAGAGGCGCTGGGCGAGGATCAGGTTGGTGGAGGCGGCCACCAGGAACGGCTCCACCCCCATGTTCAGCAGCCGGCTGACCGTGCTGGGCGCGTCGTTGGTGTGCAGCGTGGAGAGGACGAGGTGGCCGGTGAGGGCCGCCTTGATGCCGATCTCTGCGGTCTCGTAATCCCGGATCTCACCGACCATGATGATGTTCGGGTCCTGGCGGAGGAACGCCCGGAGGGCCGCTGCGAAGTTCAGGCCAATCTCCGCCTTCATCTGAACCTGGTTGATGCCCGGGAGGTTGTACTCCACCGGGTCTTCGGCGGTCATGATGTTGGTCTCATTGGTGTTGAGGCGGTGGAGGGCGGAGTAGAGGGTCGTGGTCTTCCCGGAGCCGGTGGGGCCGGTCACCAAAACCATGCCGTACGGCGCGAGGATGGCCTTCTCGAAGTCCTCCTGGGCCTTCGGGTCGAAACCCAGCCGGGCCATGTCCAGCTGCAGGTTGGACTTGTCCAGGAGCCGGAGCACCACCTTCTCCCCGAAGATGGTGGGGAGGGAGGAGACGCGGAAGTCCATCTCCCGCGGCCCCATCTTGATCTTGATGCGGCCGTCCTGGGGCAGGCGCCGCTCGGCGATGTCCAGCTGGGACATGATCTTCAGGCGGGAGGTGATGGCGGCGCGGAGCTTCATCGGGGGCTGCATCACCTCGTACATGACGCCGTCGATCCGGTACCGGACCCGGAACGACTTCTCGTAGGGCTCGACGTGGATGTCGGAGGCCCCCTTCTTGATGGCGTCGGTGAGGATCAGGTTGACCAGCTTGACGACCGGCGCGTCCTCGGTTGCCTTCTCGAGCTCGGCGACGTTGACCTGGTCGTCTCCCTCGCCGACCGCGCTCACGTCCCGGTCGTCGAAGTCCTTCATGAGGTCCTGCACCAGCCCCGCGGAGTCGTAGTACTTGTTGATGGCGTTCTTGATGGAGGACTCGGCCGCCACCACCGGCTCCACCTTGAAGCCGGTCATGAACTTGATGTCGTCGATCGTGAAGATGTTGGAGGGGTCGGCCATCGCGACCGTCAGCACGCTCCCCGTCCGGTTGATCGGGACAACCATGTGCTTCTGGGCGATCTCGGAGGAGATCAGCTTGATGACGGAGGCGTCGATCTCGAAGTGGGAGAGGTTGATGGAGGGGACGCCGTACTGCTTGCTGAGGAAGGAGGTGATGTCGTCTTCGCTGATGAACCCGAGCTTCACGAGGTTGGTGCCGAGCCGGCCCCCCTGGCTTTCCTGCTGGTGGAGGGCCTTCCTGAGCTGGTCCTCGGTGATCAGGCTGGCCTTGACCAACATCTCCCCGAGGCGGCTCGCTGCCGTGGCCATGGACGGAAGACCTCCGGCGATTCTCCGGCGGGTGAGGGCCGGGCAGGCACCGCGGGGGCGGGCATTATCTGCCCCGCGGTTCCCCCCCTGTCAAGAGCCGGCGAGGCCCCGCGCGAGGCCTGCGCGCATGGCGTCCAGGGGGGGCGCCTCCCCCGTAAAGAGCTGGAACGCGGCGGCCCCCTGGTGCAGGAGCATGCCGAGCCCGTTCAGCACCCGGCACCCCCGTTCCCGCGCGGCCCGCAAGAGGGCAGTCTCGGGGGGCCGGTAGATTACGTCACAGACGAGGGTCTTGGGCCTCAACCCCTCCAGATCCAAGGGGAGGGCCTCGCCCGGGATGAGGCCGACCGATGTGGCGTTAATCAGGACATCTGCCGATCTGACGGCCTCAGCCAGCTTGGGGGATTGCAAGGCGAGTGCCAAAAATTGACACCCGGGAAACTGCGTGGCCAGACCTCCAACCAGGCCTTCGGCCCGGCCCGCAGACCGGTTGGCGACCGTGATCTCTGCCGCTCCGTGGGCCGCGAGCGCGTAGGCGACACCTTTCGCCCCGCCCCCTGCCCCGATCAGGAGCACCCGGGCGCCGCGCGGGTCCACGCCCTTCTCTTCCCGCAGGGAGGAGATAAAGCCCCCCCCGTCCGTGTTGTGCCCGACCAGGCGGCCGTCGCGGGGGACGATAGTGTTGGCCGCTCCGACGGCTTCGGCCTCGGGCGACAGGGCGTCCAGGAAGCCACGGATCCGCTCCTTGTGGGGAACGGTCACATTGGCCCCCGCGAAGTTTTCCATCGCCCGGAAGGCCGCCGCGGCCGCGGCCAGCCCCTCTGGCGGGACCGCCCAGGGCAGGTAGACGAAGGGGAGGCCCAGGGCGGCGAAACCGGCATTGTGCATGGCGGGGGACAGGGAGTGGGCGACGGGGTGCCCCAGGACGAAGCAGAGCCGCGTCGTCCCCGTGATCCCCATGGCGGCCATCCCCTAGCTCGACCCCGACAACTTGTCCTGCATGCTCATGCGACGGTCGGAGTGTCGGGCCAAGTGACGAGCATCACGAATCCCGAGGGAGGAGGCGGCCGGAGGCGACGTGAGCGCGACGTCAGTTGGCCCGGCCCTACCCGATCCCCTCGGAGATGGCATCCGTGAGGCGTCGCCGGATCTCTTCCATCCGCGGCCCCTCGGCAACCTTCGAACCATCCGCCTCCGTGACGTAAAAGACGTCCACCGCCCGATCTGCCTCGGTGGTGATCTTCGCGAGGCTGAGATCCACCCCCAATTCGTTCAGCACGCTGGAGATCACATAGAGGAGCCCCAGGCGGTCGGCCGTCCGCACGTCCAGGACCGTGTGGCTCTCGGAGACGACGTTGTCAAACTCAACCCGGGTTGGCGGGGGCACTGCCCCCTTATAGGCCGGGCGCCGCAGGACGTCGCGCCGCCGGGCCAGGATCAGCTCCCGGACGTCCACCGCGTCCTCGAGGACCCGCTCCAGGTCCGCGCCGAAGCGCGCCCAGGCGGCGGGCTCCCCAATCGCCGCGCCCCGGCCGTCGTCCACCTGGAAGTGGCGGATGACCAGTCCGTCGGCTAGCGTGGAGATCGCGGCGCTCAGGATGTTCATGCCGTTGGCGGTCAGGCTGCCCACAATCCGGGCGAACCGCCCCGGCTTCCCGTACGCGCAGACTGCGACCTCCGCGTGCCCCGCCATCGGGTAGGCCGCCCACTGCCAGGCCACCTCCGATCCCCCCTCGACCTGCTGGATGAAGCGGAGGTGTTGGGCCACTCGGGCCGCCGGGGTACTCAGGAGATAGCGGACCGGTGCCTTCTCCAGGTGCGCCTGGATGGCGGCGGCGGGAAACTCGGCCTGAAGCTCCCGGAGGAGGGCCGCCCGCACCTCCGCGGCCCGCGCGGCGTCATCCACCCCCTCGGCGATCCCCCGGGTCAGGATGGTGTGGGTCTTCACGTAGAGCTCCCAGAGGAGCGCGCCCTTCCACTCGGTCCAGACGTCCGGGCCCACCGCCCGGATGTCCAGGTACGTGAGGAGGTAGAGCATTTGCAAGAGGGGAATGGTCTTCACCTGTCGGGCGAACTCGAGCACCATCCGCTCGTCCGAGAGGTCGCGGCGTTGCGAGAGGTGGGCCATCACCAGGTGGTTGGCCACCAGGAACTCGACCTGGACCACCTCCTCCGGGGCGAGCCCCATCCGTTCCAGAATCTGGACCGCCAGCCGGCGGCCCGTGGGAACGTGGCCGGGCCCCTCCCCCTTCCCGATATCGTGGAGGAGGACAGCCAGCTTCAGGACCTCCGGTCGGGTGAGGCTGGCCAGAATGGCCCGGAACTCCTCCGCATGGGTGGTCTCCGCCCGGTCGAGCTCCTCCAGATGCCCCAGGGCCAGCAGCGTGTGCACGTCCACCGTGTACTTGTGGTACAGGTCGTGCTGGACCAGGCAGGTGAGCTTCCCCCACTCGGGGATGTAGGCCCCGAGCACCCCGCTCTCGTGCATCTGCCGCAGGATGCCGGCCACCCCGGTCCGCTCCCGCAGGATGGCCAGGAAGAATCCCAGCGCCCGGTTGCTGCGCCGGACCGCATCGTCGATCCGGTGGAGGTTGGCCCGGATGAGGTCCCGCGACCCCTGACTGAGGGCGAACCCGGTCTGCTGCACGTACCAGAAGGCCTTCAGGAGGCGCACCGGGTCCTCGGCGAACAGCTCCTGGTGGCGGGGCAGGACATGGATCTCCCGGCCGATCTCGGTGAACCCATCCCCCAGGTCCCTCCCCATGAGCTGGCGAAGCCGGGCGCCGACCCGCGACGGGGTCCCGGTACACCGGTCCACGATCCGGGCCGAGATCTGTTGAATGGTGCGGGCGTGCAGGTAGTAGCTCTGCATGAACCGCTCGACGCCTCGCGCGGCCCCGTCATCCGTGAACCCGAGGTGGGCGGCGGCGGGCACCTGCAGCGGGAAGAGGAGGACATCCGACCGGGTCTCCGCCAGGTAGTGGAGCTCGACCCGGGCCCGGAGCAGGAAATCGATGGCGGCCCGGTAGCCGTTCACCTCCTCCCGGTCCAACATCCCCCAGGTGGCCAGGTCGTCCAGATCCCGGACCGGGTGCTGGGCTGCCGCCACCCAGAGGGCGGTGTGGGCGTCGCGGAGCCCCCCCACCCCTTCCTTGATATGGGGCTCCTGCAGGTGGAGGGAGCCCCCGTACTTTTCGTGCCGCGCTGCCTGCTCCGCCAGCTTGGCCCGGATGTATTCCTGGGCCTTCCGGCGGACCATGGCGCCCCCCACGACCTTCCGGAGCCGCTCGAACAGGGCCGGCTCCCCCGCCAGAAATCGCGCCTCCATCATGGAGGTGCGGGAGCGGAGGTCCTCCTCGGCCATCTTCCGGCAGTCGCCTAACGTCCGGACTGCGTGGCCTACGGTGAAGCCCACGTCCCAGAGCAGGTGGAGGAGGAAGTGCACGAGGGCCTGCATCGCCCGCCCTACCTCCCCCTGGTGCAGGAACAAGATGTCCACATCGGAGGCCGGGCAGAGCTCCCGCCGCCCGTAACCCCCCAGGGCCACCAGGGTGCAGGACCCGACCCGCTCGCCGAAGCGGGCGGCCGCCGCCGCTTCCGCCGAGCGGTAGAGACCGGCTAACAGCGCGTCGGTCAGGGCCGTCAGGTCCCCCACGGTGCCCAGGCCCGGGGCGCCCGCCCGGTGGCTCCGCTGAATCGCCTCCCGCCGTTCCTCCACGAAGGCCCGCACCGCCCGCACCAGGCCCTGGCGGCGGCGGCCCCCCGGCTCCCCCCGATCCGGGGCGGTCAGCAGGAGACCCGGACCCCCCTCTGCCCAGAACGGGGCAAGGGATTCCTCCAGGTCCGCCGCCCAGGCGGTGGCCCGTCCGTCGCCTTGCGTCGCGGTCTTCGCCATGAGGATCACCCTATGGGATCGCGTGTGCCAGGCGCCAGTATAGGGAGGCCGCTTTCCGGGGGTCAAGGAAAAGGGCCCGCGGCTTACGGCTGATTCTCGGGGGTCCCCTCGGTCCCCCGCCGCAGCCAGCGGAACAGACCCCCCGGATGCGCCGGGCAGGCCGCCGTCGGTTCCGTGCCCTCCAGGAACGCCTCCTCGACGCGCACCGGGCACTCCCAGGTGGCGAGGCCGCCCGTCCCGGGGTCCACGGTCCGGAAGCTCACACCCGGGGGAACCGGGAAGTCTGCCGGCTCGTTCTGGGGGAGATTCTCCAGGAAATCCACCCACAGGGGAAGCGCGGCAACCGCGCCCCCCAGCTTCAGGGGCTCCTGGCGATCGAACCCGACCCAGACCCCCACGGCAACCGTCGGGGTGTATCCCACGAACCAGGCGTCCCGAAAATCGTCGGTGGTTCCGGTCTTCCCCGCCGCCGGCCGGCTCAGGCCCAGGGCTTGAGCCTCCGCCCCCGTCCCCCGCTCGAGCGTCCCCCGCAGCAGGTGGGTGAGGATAAACGCCACCTGGGGGCTCACCACCTCCGGGCCCGGTCCCAGGGCCTCCTGGTACACTTCTCCCCCCAGGATCACCGCCGCCACGGGATTCGGCGTGACGCTTTGTCCCCCCGCGGCCAGGGTGGCGTAGGCCGCTGTCACCTCGAGCAGCGTCACCTCCGAGGTCCCCAGGGCGAGGGAGGGGACCGGGGCGAGGGGCGAGGTGATGCCGGCCGCCTGGGCCGTCTCCACGATGCGCCCGAGGCCGATCGCCTCGGCCACCCGGACCGTGGGTACGTTCAAGGACTGCTCGAGAGCCGTCCGCACCGTCACCGGCCCCCGGAAGAGGCCGTCGTAGTTCTCGGGCGACCAGGGCTTGCCCGCGGCGAGCAGGGTGAGAGGGGCGTCGTCCACGAGGGTGGCTCCCGTGAAGGGGGACCTCCCCTCCGCCGGGGTCAGGGCGGCCAGATAGACGAACGGCTTGAAGAGGGAGCCCGGCTGCCGCCGCGCCTGGACGGCCCGGTTGAACTGGCTTTCCCGGTACTCGCGCCCTCCGACCAGCGCCAGGACGGCCCCGGTCCGGACGTCCAGGGCCACCAGGGCCGCCTGGAGGCGGTCCTCCGGGCGCTCTCGCCGGAGGTGCGGGTACCGCCGCTCGAGGCGGGCGAGGGCGCGCTGCACGGCCGCGGCGGCGGCCCGCTGGAGGAGGGGATCCAGGGTCGTGGAGATCTGCGCGGGAGCCGCCTCCACCGTTGCCCCCGCCTCCTCCAGCCTCTGGAGGGTGTAGTCCACAAAGTACGGGGCCTGAGCCTCGGCCTCCTCGGGAGCCCGGATGCCGAGGGGGGCGGCGCCGGCCGCCGCCTCCTGCTCCTCCGCGATCATGCCTTCCTCGCGCATCCGCTTCAGGACCAACGCCCGCCGCTCGCGTGCCCGCTCGGGGTCGCGGAAGGGAGAGTAGAGGTTCGGTCCCCGGACGAGGGCGGCCAGGAGGGCCACCTGCGGCAGGGTCAGCCGCTCGACCCCGGCGCCGAAGTAGAACCGGCTGGCCTCCTCGATCCCCCGGATCGGGACCCCGCCCCGCTGCCCGAAGTAGACGGCGTTGAGGTAGCTCTCCAGGATCGCCTCCTTCGGGTACTTGAGCTCCAGCACAAGGGCCAGCACCGCTTCCCGGGCCTTGCGCCAGAACGTCCGGCGGGGCGTCAGGTAGAGGGTCTTCGCGAGCTGCTGCGTGATCGTGCTCCCGCCCTGCACCAGCTCCCCGTGGCGGAGGTTCACCAAGGCGGCCCGGGCGATCGCCCGGAGGTCGAGCCCCCCGTGGCTGAGGAACCGCCGGTCCTCCACCGCGAGAATGGCGCCGGTCAGGTGCGGGGGAACCTCCTCCAGCGGGACCGGCCGGGCGAGGGCGAGGCCCGCCCCCGGGTCACCCGAGAGGAGTTCCGGCTCGAGGCGAAGCTCGGGGAGCTCCTCCCCCTCCGGCAGCCGGCGGATCTTTACCAGGTGGCCCTCGGCGAACTCCAGGCGGACCGGCCCGCCGGGGAACGGACCCTCCGGATACGTGAAGGGGCGAAGGTGGACCTCGACCGCCTCGGACTCGACCACCACGTCCCCGGGGTCCTCCAGCGCCTCCGCGGTCCGATACCCGAGCGGCACGAGACGAGCCAGGAGGCGTTCCCGGGTGAGGGGCAGGCCGGGGGCGAGGGACAGGGGGGCGCTGTAGATGCGCGGGGGCCCGATCGGGATCTCTCCGGGGACCGGGAGGCGGATGGTCGCGTAGAGGAGGAGACCCCCGGCCAGGACAAGGCCTGTTGCCGCCGCCACCGTATGCCGCCAGTTGATGCGCCGCACCGCTCCCCCCGAGGTCCCCGCAGTATAGCAGCATCACCGGGAGATTTCGCTTGCGGCTGTTTCGCGCCCTTCGATATAGTGGGCAGTGGCCCCACGATCCTTCCGTGGACTGCTTCGTTTTCAGCGGAACCTAAGCCGTCATCCGTACTACGGACGTCAATCTCTCTCTGGTTCTGACGCCCGCACTGGCAGGCCCCGCGGACCGCGGCGTGGGGACGGGTGACCCGGGGGGAACCATGACAGCGGTGATGGGGCGGGTAGCCGCATTCTTTGGGACGGGCAAGCCGATGGAGATCCGAGAGTACCCGGTCCCGGACCCGGAACCGGGAGCGCTCGTCCTCCGGACGACCCTAGCCAACATCTGTGGGTCCGACCTGCACCAGTGGCGCGGGGAGTTCGACGTGGAGAAGTTCGGGCGGCCCTACCCCCAGATCCTGGGGCACGAAATGACAGGGCGCATCTTTCGCGTCGGGGCGGGGGTGACGCGGGATACTGCCGGCGAGGCCCTCGAGGAAGGGGATCGCGTGGTCTTCCGGTACTTCTATCCCTGCGGGAGCTGCCCCGCCTGTCTCCGGCGCATCACGCGAGCCTGCCCGAACGCCCGAGTCTACCTCAAGAAGTCCTGCGATCACCCACCCCACTTCTACGGGGCCTTCGGGGACTATTACTACATCCGACCCCACGCGGCCCTC
>DASYVA010000156.1 GCA_036000645.1 Candidatus Methylomirabilis sp. | reverse complement strand
CTCCGGAACTGGGCCTAGAACCCTAGCATGCACAGGGGTTTCACGCTGGTCTGACCTCCGACCGAGAATTTCCAGAGATAACCGCAAACTCAGCCCAGAAACCCCACTTTCCAGACTTCGCCGCGCCGCGCAATTTTGCCTGCCTCAAAGGGCCTAACCAACCGTCTTCTCCCGACTTTTCCCGAGTCCTCCCGGCGCCGCCCGCTTTCCAGAATGCAGCAGCAGGTCACACGATCAGGCAGGCATTGACAACAGTCCCCTCCCGGGTGAAGCCATAGGGCGCAAACCTTGCATAGTCCCGGTGGGGCTGTAGGGCGGGGCGCCGGAACGGCGCCGCGGGGAGAGCAGGGTGCGGAAAATCTTCGTCTGGACCGGGTACTTCTGCCTGGGGATTGTTCTCCTGCCGGTGGGGGCCACGCTCTTCATCCTCCTGAGCCCCCTGGTCCTCGGCCTCTTCCTCCTCTTCATCGTCCTTCCAAACGCCTATGCCGTCCAGTTCCTGGGCTGGGCGCGGAACCGCCCTCCGGCCTCAGCTCTCGACCAGGAGATTGTCGATGAGGCGGGCCCTGGAGAACCGGATGGCGAGGGCGAGGAGGACCGGCGGGTCGGCCCGGGGGACCGGCTCCAGCGTGTCCGGGTGCACCACGGCGAGATAGTCGAGGGGGGCGGCGCTTTCGGCGGCGATGCGGGCCGCCATGCCCCGCCGTAGCGCCTCGGGGTCCCGTCGCCCGGCCCGGATCTCGCCGGCGCCCCAGGTGAGAGCCCGAAAGAGCACCGGGGCGGCCCGCCGCTCCTCCGGCGTGAGGTTCACGTTCCGCGAGGAGAGCGCGAGCCCGTCCGGCTCCCGCACCGTCGGACAGACCACGATCTCCAGATCGAGCAGAAGGTCCGCCACGAGGCGCCGGACGATCGCCGCCTGCTGCCAGTCCTTCGCCCCGAAGTACGCCCGGTGGGCCTTGACCACGTGGAAGAGCTTGGTCACGACGGTGGCGACCCCGCGGAAGTGGCCGGGCCTCGCCGCCCCCTCCAGGATGCCGGAGAGCCCCGTGACCTCCACCACGGTCGGGGGGCCCGGCGGATAGACCTGGACGGGCGTGGGGGTCCAGGCCAGGTCGCACCCCCCCTGCTCGGCCAGGCGCAGGTCCCGCGCGAGGTCCCGCGGGTAGATCGCAAAGTCGTCGGGGCGGTCGAACTGCGTGGGGTTCACGAAGAGGCTGATGGCCAGGCGGGTGTTCTCGGCCCGCGCCCGCGCGAGCAGCGCCTGGTGGCCCGCGTGCAGGGCGCCCATGGTCGGGACGAAGCCGATCCGCTCGCCGGCGCGCCGCCAGGCTTCCGTCAGCTCCTGCACCTGCCGCGGCTCATCCAGGACCCGCACCGGGCCCGCCCTCACTTCCGGAAGGCCGCCACCTTCCGGGGCCGGGTCCGGGCGAGGTGCCGCTGGAGCTTCTCCGCCTCGCCCGCCTCCAGGCTGAAGGAGTGCTCCGGGCCCGGGAAGGTCCCGGTCCGGACCTCCTCCCGGAACTGGCCGAAGGCCTGCAAGAGCGTCTCGCGCAGGTTCGCGTAACGCTTCACGAACTTCGGGGTGAACTCGTCGAAGAGCCCCAGCAGGTCGTTCGTGACCAGGACCTGCCCGTCGCACCGGGGGCCGGCGCCGATCCCGATGGTCGGGATGCCGACCGCCCCCGTGATGGCTGCGGCCACCTGCCACGGGAGGCCTTCCAGAACCAGGCTGAAGGCGCCGGCTTGCTCGAGGGCGACGGCATCCTTGAGGAGTCGCGCCGCCGCCTCCGCGCTCCGCCCCTGGACCTTGTACCCGCCCATCCGGTGGATCGCCTGGGGTGTCAAGCCGATGTGCCCCATGACCGGCATCCCGGCCTCCACGAGGGCCGCCACGGTCGCGGCCACCTCCACCCCCCCCTCCAGCTTGACCGCCTGCGCGTTTCCCTCCTTCACCATCCGGCCGGCGCTCCGCAACGCCTCCTCCCGGCTGACCTGGTAGGAGAGGAAGGGCAGGTCCCCCACCACCAGGGCGCGGGAAGCGCCCCGGGCAACCGCGCGCGTGTGGTGGAGCATCTCCTCCAGGGTGACCGGCAGGGTGGTCTCGTAGCCCAGCGCCACCATGGCCAGGGAGTCCCCTACCAGGATGATCTCCACGCCCGCGGCGTCGAGCAGCCGGGCCGTGGGGGTGTCGTAGGCCGTGAGCATCACCACCCGTTCGCCGCGTCCCTTCATGGCGCGAACCGCCGTCGCCGTAACCCGTTCCTGGCGCATGGGGGCCTCCGAACGAAAGAGGCCTCCCGGACGTCTCCGGGAGGCCTCGCCGCGCGACTGCGCAGGGTCCACCGCCTCCGGCCCGGCCGCGGCATCCGGACTGCGGGCGCCCGTCGGCGTCCCGCGTCCCCGCGGGGAAGGGTGGGGCGGCGGGAAGGCTGTTACCCGTCTCGGTCCAGTTGGGATCCAAGCGGGACGTAGTACTGCGTCCCCGCCTTCATCTCGTGGAGCTGTCGGATCAGATCGTCCAGGTCCTCCTTCCGCTTCACGAAGTCGATCTCGCTGGTGTTGACCACCAGCAGGGGGGTCTCGGTGTAGTGGAAGAAGAAGTGGTTATAGGCGGCAGCCACGTCCTCCAGGTACTGGCGGTCGATCTGGCTCTCGAAGGGCTTCCCCCGCTGCCCGATCCGCCGGAGGAGCGTCTCCACGTCGGCCTGCAGGTAGATGACCAGGTCCGGCTTCGGGACCCGCACCTCCAGCATGGGGGCGATCTTCTCGTACAGGGCGAGCTCGTTGTCGTCCAGAGTAACGTACGCGAAAATCCGGTCCTTGGCAAACAGATAATCGCTGATGAGACGCTGGCGGAAGAGGTGGGCTTGCTGGAGCTCCTGCTGCTGCCGATACCGGTTCAGGAGGAAGTAGAGCTGGGCCTGGAAGGCGTACCGGCGCATGTCGGTGTAGAAGTCCTTCAGGAAGGGGTTGTGCTCCGCCACCTCCAGGAGGGTGCGGGCCCCGAGGCGCTGCGCCAGCAGCTCCGCCAGGCTCGTCTTCCCGACGCCGATGGGCCCCTCCACGGCGATGTAGTTTGCGACGATCGGAATCATGGACGGACCCCGGCGGCGGCCGGGCCGATCGTCCACTCGGCGCGGGGGAGGAACAGGCGCACGGCGGGGCCGGGCGGGAGGGCGGCCAGCAGCTCTCGGACGGGCCGGCCCAGGACCGGGTGCGTGAGGTCGGGGGCGATCTCGCAGAGGGGCTCGAGGACGAAGCGCCGCTCGGCCAGATGGGGATGCGGAAGGGTGAGGGCCGGGCTCTGGTACACCGCGTCCCCCAGCAGGAGCAGGTCCAGGTCCAGCGTCCGGGCCGCCCCCGGCAGCCGGGTCCGCGGGCGGCCGCAGGAGAACTCGATCTCGCGCAGCCGGTGGAGGAACCCCTCCGGCTCCAGCGCCGCGGAGACGGCGGCAACCGCGTTCAGGTACCAGTCGTGGCCCGTAACCCCCACCGGCTCCGTCTCGAAGACGGAGGAGAAAGCGGCCAGGCGGAAGTCCGTCCCCCGGGCGAATGCGGCGAGCGCGGCCGTGAGCCAGCCCAGCCGATCCCCCACGTTCCCGCCTAGTCCGACGTAGGCGACGGCCATGGCGCCCTCCGCCGGACCTCCACCCCCACCGCCGTCAGGGTCCCGTCAAAGGGCGGCGAGGGCTTCCGTACCCGCACCAGGACTTCCTGGGCTGGAAAGGCCTTCAGCAGCCCCGTGGCGATCCGGTCCGCCAGGGTCTCGACCAGGTTGCAGCGCCGCCCCTTCCCCACCTCCAGGACCACCCGGCAGACCTCCTCGTAGTTCACCGTATCGGCCACCCGGTCGGAGGCGGCAGCCCGGGTCAGGTCCAGGGTCAGCTCCACGTCCACCCGGAACCTCTGGCCCAGGCGCCGCTCCTCGGGACGGACGCCGTGGTAGCCGAAGAAGGTGAGCCCTTCGATGAGGACCCGGTCGGTGCTCATGGACGCACCCGGAGCCCCTGGATGCGGCGGACCGCCTCCCGGATGCGCTGGACGTCCACGGTCAGAGCGGCCCGGATATACCCCTCGCCGTGCTCCCCGAAGCCGTTGCCGGGGGTCATGACGATGCCCCCCTCGGCGAGCAGGTGCTTCGTGAAGTCGGCCGAGGAGCTCCCCCGGGGGACCGTGATCCAGACGTAGAAGGAGGCCTTCGGCCGCTCCACCTCGAATCCGGTCTGGAGGAGCCCGTCCACCAGGACGTCCCGCCGCTCCTGGTACACCTTGCACTGGTGGGCGACGCAGTCCTGCGGCCCGGTCAGGGCCTCGATCCCGGCCTCCTGGATCGCCTGGAAGACCCCGGAGTCCAGGTTGGTCTTGACCCGCCCGAGCCCGGCCAGGATCTCCGCATTCCCGACGGCGAATCCGACCCGCCACCCCGTCATGTTGTAGGTCTTGGAGAGGGAGTGGACCTCGATGGCCACCTCCTTCGCCCCCTCCACGCTGAGGACGCTCGGGGCCCGATAGCCATCAAAGGCGATCTCGGAGTAGGCAGCGTCGTGACAGAGGATGAGGCCGTGCTCGCGGCAGAAGGCGACTGCCTCCCGGAAGTACTCCAGGGGGGCCGTGGCCCCGGTCGGGTTGTTGGGGTAGTTCAGGAACAGCACCCTCGCCCGGCGCAGGGCATCCCGGGGGACCGCGCCCAGGTCTGCCAGGTAGCCGGCCTCCCTGCGGAGAGGCAGGAAGACCGGGGTCCCTCCGGCGAAGACGGTCCCCGCCTGATAGACCGGATAGCCGGGGCTCGGGACCAGAACCACCTCCCCCGGGTTCACGAAGGCCAGCGGCAGGTGCCCGATCCCCTCCTTGCTCCCGATCAGGGCGAGCACCTCGCTCACCGGGTCCAGGTGCACCCCGAAGCGCCGCTGGACCCAGGCCGCCGCGGCCTCGCGGAACGCCAGGAGCCCTTCGTAGGAGGGGTACTGGTGGTTCTTCGGGTCCACGGACGCCGCGGCGAGCCGGCGGACGATGTGGGGAGGGGTCGGCAGGTCCGGATCCCCGATCCCGAGGTTGATGATGTCCACCCCCCGCCGGAGGGCGTCCTGCTTGAGCCGGTCGATCTCGGCAAAGAGGTAGGGGGGAAGCTGGGTCAGACGGTCGGCGAGCCGGAAGCGGGGCATGAATCCTCCTGCTCCTCTGGCGGCGGCGGGGGGCGGGAGCTCACTTCAGGCCGAGGACATCCCCCATGTCGTAGAGGCCCGGCGCGGCGCGAACGGCGAAGCGGGCGGCGCGGAGGGCCCCCCGCCCGAAGTTCTCCCGGCTATGGGCCCGGTGGGTGAGCTCGATCCGCTCCCCCATGCCGCCGAAGACCACCGTGTGCTCCCCCACGATGTCCCCGGCCCGCACGGTGTGGATGCCGATCTCCTGCTTGGGGCGCTCTCCCACCATGCCCTTCCGCCCGTAGATTCCCACCTGCTCCAGATCCCGCCCCAGCGCCTCCGCCAGCACCTGGGCCATCTTCAGGGCGGTCCCGCTGGGAGCGTCCTTCTTGAAGTGATGATGCGCCTCGACCAGCTCGATGTCGTAGTCTTCCCCGAGCAGGCGGGCCGCCTCGGCCAGCAGGCGGTAGAGGACGTTCACCCCCACGCTCATGTTGGGGGAGACGACGCAGGGGACGCGCTCCGCGTGCGTCCGGATCTCGGCCAGGTGCTCCTTGCTGAGCCCCGTGGTCCCGACCACGATCGCCCGCCCGCCGGCGGCCGCCGCCCGGACGTGGGCCACCGAGGCCTCGGGGGAGGTGAAATCGATCGCCACGTCCGCCCCGGGGAGGAGGGCCGCGATCCCGTCGGCCACCTTGACGCCGGTGGTACCGACCCCGGCCAGCTCCCCGGCGTCCCGGCCGAGGGCCGGATGCCCGGGCCGCTCGGTCGCGCCGACCAGGGTAAAGTCGGGCGCCTCCCGGACCAGGGCGATCATCCGGCCGCCCATCTTCCCGGCCGCCCCCGTCACCACGGCCCGGATCTTTTGGGTCACGTTCAGCCCCCGCCGGATCCGGATTCCCTAGACCGGCAGCCCGTAGGCCTTCATCGCCTTTTCCAGTTTCCGGACGTTGGCCTCCCCCATCGGGGTCATGGGCAGGCGCACCTGCCCGTTGCCCAGCCCCAGGAGCTTCATGGCGGTCTTCACCGGGATGGGGTTGG
>DASYVA010000155.1 GCA_036000645.1 Candidatus Methylomirabilis sp. | reverse complement strand
GGCGCTCGAGGATCCGGGCGACCGCCTCCCCCGCCCGCTTCACCTCCGCAGCCGGGACCCGCTGCTCGAACAGGACGAACAGGTCCTGCTCTTCCTTCCGGATATGCTGGGTGAGCAGCTCGCCGAAGGCCCGTAGGGCCTCCGGCAGGTCCCCCGTCGCCTCCTCGAGTTCCCGCACGAGAGCCGCAAGCCGCGCGTGCTCTTCCCTCAGCTCCGCCACCACCCCCTCCCCGGGCCGAAGGTACGGCTCCAGCACCGGGAAGATGACCTCCTCCTCGGCCCGGAAGTGGGGAGTGAGGTGGTCCCGGAAGAAGGCAACCGCCTCCCTGGCCTGGTCGGCTGCGGTCTCGGCGTCCCACGGTCGCCCGGAGGGCCCACGGCCGTGCTGGATCCGGAAGGCGAAGATCAAGCCCTCGTGGTGGTCGTGGGAGAGGGGGATCAGGCTCGGATCGCGCTTCACCTTGTGACCCTCAACCGGGGAGCGGCACTTCCCCAAGGATGGTGGCCGCCAGCCCCCCGGACGATCCCGAGTATTCCCCAGGCCGCTCCCGCCGGCAAGGAGATTCCGGCCCGGCGGGATCCGTGCTAGGCTTTCTCATCGGGCTTCCCGACCGGGATGCCGGAGGAGCATGGCCGGGATGACCCCAGGGAGGAAACCATGCGGGCGGTACAGGGAATTGCCACGAGCCTCATCGTCGCCCTGGCGGCGGGGGATGCCGAGGCGCTCAATCTGAGGGTCCGGGAGGTGCGGCGGAGCCGAGAGGCCGGAGTCGTCACGTTCACGTACGAGGTGGAGAACGCCTCCGTAGACGCGGTGCGGCTCGGACGGGCCGAGCTCCAGTTGACCGACCCGCTGGGCAGGCGCCTGGACATCGTCTCGATCCTTGTCCCCTCCCATCCGTTGGACCGGGGGGAAGCGATCTTCCTCCGCGCGCAGACGGAGGAGCGCCGCCTGCGGGAGGCCGCCCTGCTCACCCTCCGCCTCCACCCCCTCCCGCCCTTCCCCTTCCCGGTCCGGGACGTGCCGGTCTCCCCGGTCGAGGTGCCCTTTGACGGTCCGGCGGCCCGCCGCGGCGCTTCCCCGACTGCCCCGCCCACCCGGCGGGAACCCCTGAAGCCAGGCCCCTGGCGCCTGCGACTGGCCGGGAGCGTCCTCGCCCCGACGCGGGACGCGGTGGTGCTCCTCTATGCCCTGGCTTCACCCGAGCGGGCTCTGGAGACCCCTGCCGTCCTCGAGGTGCGCTACAGCGGTGGAGGCGCCCTGCTCGACGCCCGGTCGCTCCCGGTGCCCCCCGGCCGGGACGACGAAGCGTATCTGGAGGTCCTGCTCCCCGTGGCGGTCGCGCAGCTCGTGGACGGCATCGCGGCCCGGCTCTTCGCGGCCACGGGGGACGGCATCGCCGTGCATCCTGTCACGGTGGAGGGCCACCGGCAGGATAGAGGGAGAGCCGGGACCGGCGCGGCCGTCGCGGTGCCGGCCCCGGAGGAGCCCCAGCCCATCCTCGACCCGAACCGAGCCGGCGGCGTCCGGCCCCGGTCCTTCTAGCCCGAGGAATGCCCATGCACCGGGAACTCGCCCGGGTCCGGGCGCCCGAATTCCCCGAGGGGCGGGAGTGGGTCAACACCGACCGCCCGCTGCGGCTCGCGGAGCTTCGGGGCCGGATCGTCCTGCTGGACTTCTGGACCTACTGCTGAATCAACTGCCTGCACGTCCTCCCGGAGCTGGAGGCGCTGGAGCGCGAGTTCGGGGACGCCCTCGTCATCGTGGGGGTCCACTCGGCCAAGTTCCCCAACGAGGCGGCCTCGGAGAGCCTGGCCGAGGCGGTGGCCCGCCACGGCATCACGCACCCGGTGGTGAACGACGCGGACTTCGCCATCTGGCAGCGCTACGCGGTCCGCGCCTGGCCCACGCTCGTCCTCGTGGACCCGCAGGGCTACGTGGTCGGCTCGGTGGCCGGGGAGGGGCACGGGCCCGCACTGCGGGAGGCCATCCAGGAGCTCCTCGGGGAGCATCGTCAGGCGGGGACCCTCCGGGTGGACGGGCAGCCCTTCGCCCTGCGCCACCTCACGCCCCCGGCGGACGGCTTCCTGGCCTATCCCGGGAGGGTCCTGGCGGACGTTGCCTCACGGCGAATCTTCACCGCCGACAGCGGGCATCACCGGATCGTGATCGCCGACCCCGCCGCGCAAGTCCGGGCGGTCGCCGGCACGGGCGAGCCCGGCTTCGCCGACGGCGCGTTCGGGGCCGCACGCTTCCGGCACCCGCAGGGCCTGGCCCTGGTCGGCGGCCACCTCTACGTGGCGGATACGAAGAACCACGCGATCCGCCGGCTGGATCTCCGGGCCCGGACCGTGGAGACGGTGGCCGGAACCGGCGAGCAGGCCAGAGGCCGGCCGCGCGGGGGGACGGGGCGGGCGGTCGCCCTCAACTCCCCCTGGGACCTCGTCGTCCGTGAGGGCACGATGTACATCGCCATGGCCGGCTGTCACCAGATCTGGGCCATGGACCTGGCCGGTGGTGCCCTCATCCCCTTCGCCGGCAGCGGCCGGGAGGAGCTCCGGGACGGACCGCGCCTCGAGGCCGGCCTCAACCAGCCGAGCGGCCTTGCCACCGACGGCCAGGCCCTCTTCGTCGCCGACAGCGAGGCCAGTGCGGTCCGGGCCATCACCTTCGGCGACCTCGGCCGGGTGACCACCCTCGTCGGCGTGGGGCTCTTCGAGTTCGGCGACCGGGACGGGACCGGGCCCGACGTCCGCCTGCAGCACCCCCTCGGCATCGCCGTCCACGCGGAAGCCTGCTACATCGCGGACACCTACAACCACAAGATCAAGCGGCTGTACCCGGCTCTCCGGCGGGTGGAGACGCTCCTCGGCACCGGCAAACCGGGGAGGGGCGAAGGGACGGAGCCCACCTTCTTCGAGCCGGGCGGGCTCTCTGCCACGGCGGGCCGCCTCTACATCGCCGACACGAACAACCACCGCATCTGCGTCGCCGACCTCGGGGCGGGGACCGTGACC
>DASYVA010000154.1 GCA_036000645.1 Candidatus Methylomirabilis sp. | reverse complement strand
TCGATCGGCGATTTGGCAACAATTACGTCGTATCGGATCGGGCCAAATCGATCAACTCGCCGCTGCCGTGGCGGCCATGGTGCAGCAGCATCCGATGAAGGTCAGCAATCTCGATAGCGTTCTCAACAATCTGGCGAGCTTTAAGTTCCCTACCTCGATTCCGGCGTCGACTCCGGCCCGGCGAGTCGCTCCCAAGCCGCCGGTCGTGCCGACGCCGCCAGCGCCCAAACCAGCGGCTGTGAAAGGCAGCCGGGCGGCGGGTGCCATGCCGAGCTGGATGAAAAAGAGCGATTATCGTGATCGTTCGGATGACTGAGGAGCCGACGCACAGTTCACGTTGTCCGTTTCGCGTCTCGTCTCTTCCCCCAATTCTTTCCCCCAGCCCATCTTTAGGCTCGGCGAGGTGGGGAAGTCAGCCCCTTGGCCCGGGCGGGGCTAGGTGGCTGTTGATGCAGTACATGCAGTTGTTAGTCACGCTCACCGCTACGTAGACCATCTCCTTGGTCAACGGGTCGAGCGCCCCCGGGGCATCACCTGCTTGACCGCCTCCGAGGTGCGCCGAAGCGGCGTGGGGTCGTGGGCCAGGGCCTTCCAGAAATTGTTCACTCAGTCGGAGCAGCGGTCGCCATGATGTCGTCGTAGACTGCTCGCACCTCGGGCGGCGCGTCCTGGTACTCGATCAATCTCACCACCGCCATCGCGTTCTCCTCCCCGCTGTCGCGCGTTCTGTCACGGTGAGGGCGGGCGGCTAACCCTCAAGGTGATCGCCTCAGCGCCACCCCAGGTACGGGCTACGCTCGGCCCACAGTGAGCCAACGGGAACCAACGGAACAAGAGGTAACCCCTCGGCAAATCGGCGATTCGCCGATCCAAGCTGACGTCTTCGGCTCCGAATAGAGCCTCCCCGCCCGATACAAGCCCATCGTGACGCTCACGCTGCACACGGGACTCCGGGTGCGCGAGCTCCGGACGCAGCGGTGGGCCGACGTGGATCTGGAGCAGCGGATCCTCACCGTCACGGAGCCGAAGTCGGAGCGGCCGAACCGGGACCTGCCGCTGAACGACACGGCGCGGGCGGTCCTGCGGGGCCTGGAGCGCAAGAGCCCCCTGGTCTTCCCGGACATGCCGAGGAAGTTTTCCGACCTGTTCGCCCGCTACGCCCGGCGGGCCGGGCTCCCGGGCGTCACGGCCCACTGCCTGCGCGACACCTTCATCACGCGGGTGGCGCCCCACGTGAGCCCGCCCACCCTGCTCGACCTGGCGCGCCACAGCGACTTCAGGACGACGAGGCGCTACAAGGGGGTGGACAAGGAGGGGCTGCGGAAGGCGGTGGCCGCCCTGGATGACGCGCCTCGTCGTGGCGCGCAGGTGGCAGAGGTGGACCGGCTCCTCTCGGAAGTCACCGAAAAGGAAGGCTGGCGGAGGCGTGTGGGGGTCGAACCCACCGCGGGCTTATTAGGCCCGCCGCTGGTTTTGAAGACCAGGAGGGCCACCGGGCCCAATCCGCCTCCGGAGGTTGCCGCGGGCGCGGCCGGGTGGCCACGGGGGTTTTGAGTATAGCGGAACCCCCAGGGGGTGTCCACGCCGGGGAGCCGGCGAGGGGCACCGCCGCCCTCAGCGGTCCTGGCGCCGCTCGTGTTCCTCGCGCTCGATGTCCTTGGGCTCGTAGTAGGGGGGAGTCTCGTAGCGGAAGAAGTATTCGACGATCCGGTCAATGGCGACGACGACGGCTGCCGCGAGGAGCAGTCCCAGGAGCCAGAGCTGCCAGGGCTTCCAGAGCCGCCGCCCCAGGAGCCTCGCCCGCCGCCTCCGCCGCCGCCACCAGGCGAAGGGACCCATCCTTCACTCGGCCGGGGCAGCCCCGGTCTGGCGGAGGTACTCGGCAATGAGGGCCCGGACCATGAAGAGGTCCAGGCGGCATGCCCCCTCTCCGGCCGGCGGGAGGAACCGGAGGCCGTGCCGGATGAGGCCCTTCCCCTCGGGAAGGGGCGCTCCGTCGGCCCAGGCGACGGTCGACGTCACCGTGAGCGGGGTCTGGGCGGCGGCGAGCGTCACCTCCACCTCCTGCGACAGCTCCAGGGGGGCCGGGAGCCGGACCAGCATCCCGCCGTCGCTGATGTTCGCAAGCCGTCCTGTCAGGACGACCCCCGGAACATCCCGGGGCCGGCAGGTGATGGGAAGATCGATGGCGAACCGGACGAAGCGGCGGGGGTTCGGCCCTCCCTGCTGGGCCAGGAAGGCTTCCCAGACCTCCGCGCACTCCGGTTCCATTCCGCTGAAGGCAAAGCCGCACCGGACCCCTTCGGGAGTCGGCCGCTGCCAGGCGACCCGCCCGCGCGCGCTGATCGCGCGATCTTCCACCCTGAGGAGAAGGTCCAGGGCCCCTTCCGGGGGGGCGGCCGGGAGTTCGGCCTGCAGCCCCCCCCGGCTGACGTTCCAGGTCATCCCGATGAGAGAGGAAGCTGCCCCCTCGCCGGCCGCAACCGCCCGGCACACGACGGGCAGGCCCGCCTCGTAGCGCGGATCGCGCCGCTGTTGCGGCTCCGTCACCCCTCGCCGTCCCCTCCCCCCTACACCTCGATCAGGGGAAGCTGAACCAGCGCGCCCGCCGGGCGGCGCCGCTCCACAGCCGGCACCGGCTCCCGCGGGTGTTCCCGGCGCTCGAAGGCCCGTACCAGGTTCCGCCCGTCCCGCTTGGCCTGGAAGAGGGCCTGGTCGGCCCCATCGATCAGCTCGGCCGTGTTCGCTGCATGGTCCGGGTACGTGGCAACCCCGACGCTGATGGTGACGCGGACCGGATGGGCCGCCCTGCGCGGCTGGAACTTCAGCCCATCCACCGCCGCCCGGAGCCGCTCGGCGAGCCCGCAGGCGTTGACCAGGGAAGTCTGGGGCAGGATGACGGCCAGCTCCTCGCCGCCGTAGCGCGCGGGGACGTCGGTCGCCCGGATGGTCTCCCGAATCAGGCGTGCGATGGCGGCGAGGACCCGGTCTCCCGCCTGGTGGCCGTAGGTCCCGTTGAACCGCTTGAACCGGTCGATGTCAATCATGAGGGCGGAGACCGGGTGGCCGAAGCGCTCGGCCCGGGCCACCTCCTCGGCCAGCCGCTGTTGCATGTGCCGGTGGTTGAACAGACCGGTGAGGCCATCGGTGATGGCCAGCTTGGCGGTCCGGGTGAGCTCCCGGAGGAAGACGGCGCTCAGCGCCAGGCACGCCAGGAGGAGCAGGATCAGGTCGGGGAGGACCTCGGCCCAGAGGGGAAGGGTGGGGCGGCTGGCCACCAGGAGCCGCCACCCCGCCAGGAGAAGGGCGGCCCCCGCGAAGATGGCCGCTGCCGAGCGGAGGGGGAGGTGAGCCGGGAAGGCGGCCTTCGTGAGACGGGGGGTCGCCGGGGGGAGGGCGGGGAGGGGGAGCTGCGCCTCGCCGCCGCTCATCCGTGTCGGCCTCCGCGGCGCCGGCCGCCCCGGCCGGGCCCGCTCTTCGCGGGCGCATTCCCGCCAGCCGCCGGTGCGCGCACCAGGTGGGCGTAGCGGGCCAGCACCAGATCGATCGCCTCCCGAATGTACTCGGCGACGGGGACCCGGGTGCTCCGGGAAAGGGTCTCGAGGGCGGCCTTCTGGCTGGGCTCGATGTAGGTGCTGAGGACGACCTTGGCGATGGCGTTCTCCCTCCGGCGGACCCGCTCCCCCCTGCGGGATACTTCAGGATACGGCATGCTCATGCCATATATAGTTATGCCTGTCAAGAGAGAAGTGACGGGACCGATCTGCCCGGCGGGGGAAGGGGGGCGCGCCCCCCGGGGGACGCCGGAGCCCCCGGCTACTTCCGGAGGGCCCGCTCGAGGAGGTGGACGCCGAGCGCGAAGAGGCCGGAAACGGCCAAGGTCGCCAGGGCCGCCCGCGGCTGGCCGCGGAAAAGGAGGAGGCTGGCCAGGGTGAGGCCAGCGACGAGACACGCCCCCCCCCAGAGCCAGACGGCCCCGCCAAGCGTCACCCGCTCCCCCCCCGGCGCGACTCCGGCGAATTGTGCCTCACGCCCACGTGATGACCCGAGCGCCGGGCCAAATGCCGAGCATCACGAGGCCCGAGGGAGGAGGCGGCCAGAGGCGTACGCCCTGGTACGCTCCGGACCGCCGACGACCGGGAACGACGTGAGCCGACGTCAGTTGGCCCGGCACTACCGCTTGGCCGGCTTGCCCTGGCCAGGCCGGAGGGCTTCTTCAACCTTTTTGAGGGCGTCGGCCGTTTCGCTCCGGGCGGTGTCCACCGCCTTCTGGAGGACATCCACCTTGACCTGGAGGGCGGCCGCCCCGCCCGCCTGCCGGTAGGCGAGGTAGGCTACCCCCAGGGCCAGGAGGGCAACCAACAGAGCGAGCCAGGCCAAGCCCCGTCCGCGGTCCTCTCGCGCCACATCTCCTCCCATGCCGGCGGCGCCGGCTCGACGAAGAGGTCCCGGGTTTTGCCCCAGCACCCCCCAGCGCTTCCTCCCCGGTCACCTGTCGCGCTCAGCCGGAGACGATCTCTACCCGGCCTGGGTCGTTCGCGGTCGCCTTCGGCAGGGTGATCCGCAGGAAGCCGTCCTGGTACTGGGCGCTGATCTGGCGGGCGTCAATGGGGAGGTCGATCCGCAGGCGGCGCTCGAACGGGCCGGAGTCGATCTCCATCTGGTGGCAGGTGCGGACACCCTCGGGGACGGCGCCACGGCGGTAGCCGGCGATGCGCAGCACGTTGTCCTGAAGGGTGACCTCGATCTCCTCCCGTCGCATCCCGGGGATGTCCACGAAGACGACCACGGCGTGGGGAGTCTCGTAGATGTCCACCGCCGGCTTCCAGGCCCGGTCCCGGGCGATGGCCGGGCGGTCGCGGTGCGTGAACGACTCCATCAGCTCGTCCACCCGGCCGCGGAGGGACTGGAAGAGGCTTGCAAGGGGATCGTCCTGGCTGCCCATACGCGCTTCGCCGCCGGAGGAGCGGTCGCCGCTGTGCGGTGCGTACATAGGCACTGTAGCAAAAATGGAGGCGCGTATCAACGGGGCTGCGGTGGAGAGGGATCCCCGGGGGAATGGCCCGGTTGCCGGGAGGGCACCTCGCCAGTAGAATGGCAACGCTTCGCGACGGTGGGGGAGACAGGGTGGACGGGATCACGGCGGTTCCGGGGATCCGGGTCGGCCACTTCACGGACCTCACGGGGGTCACGGGGTGCACCGTGCTGTTGCCCGAGGAGCGCGCGGTGGGGGGGGTGGATGTCCGGGGGTCCGCCTCCGGAACGCGGGAGCTGGACGCCCTCAGCCCCGGTCATCTGGTAGAGGAGGTGCACGCCATCCTGCTCGCGGGCGGGTCCGCCTATGGCCTGGAGGCGGCGGCTGGGGTCATGCGCTACCTCGAGGAGAAGCGGATCGGGTTCCCGGTGGGCGTGACGGTGGTCCCCATCGTCCCGGCGGCGATCCTCTTTGACCTCACGGTGGGGAATCCTCAGGCGCGTCCGGATCCTGCGGCCGGTTATGCCGCCTGCCGGGCAGCCTCAGCCGGCGTGGTGGAGGAGGGAAGCGTGGGGGCGGGAACCGGGGCGACCGTCGGGAAGCTCTTCGGGATCGCCCATGCGGTCAAGGGCGGCCTCGGTACGACCTCCCGTGCCCTGCCGGGGGGGCTGGTGGTGGGGGCGCTGGTGGTGGTGAACGCCTTCGGGGATATCCGGGATCCGCGGACCGGCCGGATTGTCGCCGGGGCGCGCGACCCGGCCGAGCCGCAACGCTTCGCCGACACCGCGGCCCAGATGCGGGCGGGGAAGGTCCGGAGGGCCTTCGGTGTCCCGCCCAACACGACCCTGGGCGTGGTCGCGACGAACGCCGCCTTCACCAAGCTCCAGGTCACGAAGGTGGCCCAGATGGGGCACCTGGGCCTGGCCCGGGTGATCCAGCCGGTCCACACCACCCTGGACGGGGACGTGGTTTTCGCGGTCGCCACGGGGGGGGTCGAGGCCGATCTGAACACCGTGGGGATGGTAGGGGCGGAGTGCCTGGCCGAAGCGGTCCTGCGTGGGGTCCTGGCGGCCCGAGGGCTCGGCGGGGTCCCGGCCGCCCGCGAGCTCGCGGGCGATGCGGTCCCCTGGGTCACCGACGCGGAGGCCTGAGCGGCCTTCCCCTAGGACTTCTTCTGCTCTCCCGGGTCCTTCGGCGTCACGTCAATGGCATCCTTCCCCGTGACGCTCTCCTTGAAGTTCTTGATGGCCTTCCCGAGGCCCGAACCCATCTGGGGAAGGCGCGACGCCCCGAAGATGAGCAGGACAATCAACAAGATAATCAGCAGCTCGGGGAACCCGAGGCCGAACATCATCCCTCCTGGCGTCCGCGTGCCGGCGGAGAGCTCCTGGCCGGAATCGCCTTCAGCATCGCCTCTTTCCCCCGACCTGTCAACGCCATTCTGCGAAACCCGGCCCGGTCAGCGAGGCGTTTCTGCTCACCGGTAGGGCAGGCGCTCGTCCCCCTGGCGCCGCGTGACCCGCACCTGGTCGAAGTACTCCAGAAACGGGATGGCGTACTTCCGGCTCACCCCCAGCAGGTCCTTGAAGGTGGGGACCCCGATGCTGCCGTGGGTCTTCAGGTGCGTGAGGAGCAAGTCCTTCGCCCGCTCCACGTGCTCCCGGTGGAGGTAGAGGTCGTCCTTGATCCGGACGAGGGTGCCGTCATCGACCAGCCGGAAGAAGACGGCCTGGGCCATCCTCCGGTCGCCGGCGGCCTGCTGGAGGGCAGCCTCCTGCCCCGGGGGCTGGAAGCCCGCCTCCCGGTAGAGGGCCTCGAGCTTTGCCTTGGTGGCCTCCTCTGCCTCGCTGAGCCGCGGCGTGTGGGAGGCGAGCCGGACCTTGTCCCGCTCCTGGGCCACGAGCCCCGCAGCCTGGAGGTCCGTGAGGAGCCTCCCGAAGAGGGCCGGCCCGATCTTCCCCGGGAGCTTGCTCCGCAGCTCCTCCTTGGCGAGGCCGTCCTTCAGGGGCTGCTGACGGTGAAACTCCCCCAGGCGCGCCAGGATCTCCCGGGTGAGTCCGTCATAGGCCTGGTGGTGCAGGTAGGCCTCCTCTTCCCGCCCCCCGACCGCGACGATTCGCCTCTCCGCGAGGAGCCTCGTCAGCGCCTCCCGGAGGAGCTCGGGCTCGAGGTCGCTCGCCCCCCGCAGCGCCTCCGGGCTCATCGGGGCCCCGGCCTGGAGCAACAGCCGCTCCAGACGGTCCGAAGGGGAGCCCTGCTCCAAGACCCGCAGATGCTCGAGGATCTCCTGGCGCTTGCGCCGGCGCTCGGGTGGGGCCGGATCCAGGATGATCCCGCCGCCGATCGTGACCGCCGGGCTGTAGGAGCGGATGACGAACCGATCCTGCGGGAGGGCGGCACCGGGGGACTCCAGCCGGAGGTGGACGGTGGCCGACTGCCCACGGTCCAGCTCCTCCCGGTCCAGCAGGATGACCCGGGCGAGGAGCTCGCTGGTCCCCAGGTGGAGCCGGACGCGGCTCCGGTTCTTGAGGGGGCGGGGGGCGTCGGCGAGGAGGGTGAGGGAAGCGTCCATGGCGGTCGAGGGGCGGAACGCGCCGGGGAAGCAGAGGAGGCTCCCCCGCGCGATGCTGGAGACCTCGACCCCGGGGAGGTTCACGGCGGTCCGCTGGCCGGCGAAAGCCTGCTCCACGGTCTCCCCGTGCACCTGGAGGCGCCGGACCCGGGAGCGGGCGCCCTCCGGCAGGACCACCACCTCGTCCCCGACCTTCACGCTCCCGGCCAGGAGCGTGCCGGTGATGACCGTCCCGAACCCCCTCATCGTGAAGACCCGGTCGATGGGGAGGCGGAAGATGCCCTCCACGCGCTTCGGCTCGGCCTCGGCGGCCAGCGCCCCCAGGGCCGCCTTGAGCTCCTCAAGGCCAGCCCCGGTCGTCGCCGAGACCGGCAGGATGGGCGCTCCCTCCAGGAAGGTCCCCTTCAGGAAGATCCGGATCTCCTCGGCCACCATCTCGAGCCAGTCGGGGTCCACCAGGTCCCGCTTCGTCAGGGCCACGAGGCCGCGCGGGATCTGGAGGAGGCGGCAGATGTGCAGGTGCTCCCGGGTCTGGGGCATGATCCCCTCGTCGGCGGCGATGACGAGGATCACGAGGTCGATCCCCCCGACCCCGGCCAGCATCGTCTTCACGAACCGCTCGTGGCCCGGCACGTCCACGATGCCGAGGCGCAGCCCGTCCGCGAGGGTGAGGTGGGCGAAGCCCAGCTCGATGGAGATCCCGCGCTCCTTCTCTTCCTTGAGCCGGTCGGTGTCGATGCCGGTCAGGGCCTTCACCAGGGAGGTCTTCCCGTGGTCAATGTGCCCGGCCGTGCCGATGATGATGTGTTTCACCCGTCCCGGACCTCGCGCGGGGGCTGGCGACTGGAATAGCCCCCGTCTGCGCAGAATACCATAGGGGGTGCCCCCCAGAAACCGCCCCCCGCTGCAGGATTCTGGCCGTCCCCCTGGCGGGCTGGCCGGGACGTCAGGAGGGATGCGCGCCGGGGGGTCGTGCGCCGGCCGCTGCGGCGAGCGTCTCCAGGGTGGCCTTCCCCCCCGGGGTGATGGCGGTGAAAAGGGCGCCGTGCCGGAAGGGATCCCCTGGCTGGGGCGTGGGAGCGGTGATCTCGTTCCACCGGACGCGAGCGGCGCAGGCGACGACCGCGGCACCCGCCGGGAGGTAGATCTCCAGGCGGAGGCTGGTGCCGGGAGGGAGCAACTGGGGGAGCTGGAGGAGCAGGCCCTCGGCGGAGCAGTTCAGGCAGAATCCCTTGCGCCACGAGCGGCTTGCGCGGCGGCCGCGGCCCGGGAGGGTGAGGTAGCGGACCTGCAGGACGCAGGCCCGCCGCTGTGCCCCGCGCCGGTCGGCCGCCTCAGCCATCGGGTCCCCCGAGGCCGGCGGTCTCCGCCGCCGGCCGTGCAATGGCGGGAGGAGGGGCCAGGGGTTCCATGGGCTCTCCGGGACCCGTCCCGGCTTTCGCCGGGCCCGGGGAGCAGGGGCGAGACGGTTCCGGATACGGGACCAACGAGGCCGGAGGGAAGGCGCCTCACGCCGGTTGGACGGTGACCCGGGCGTGGCGGGAGTAGGTCATGCGTTCGGGATGGCTGTAGAGGTTGAAACCGTCCCCCCGGACGTAGCCGATGAGCGCGATCCCCAGGCGTTTGGCTCCCTCGACGGAGAGCGAGGTGGGCGAGGTGCGCGAGATGATGAAGGGGATCCCCATGTGGGCGCCCTTCCGGAGCATCTCGGAGGAGATGCGCCCGGTGCTCAGGAGGATCCGCCCGGCGGTCTCAATCTCGCGCAGCATCGCCTCGCCTCGGATCTTATCCAGGGCGTTGTGCCGGCCCACGTCCTCGG
>DASYVA010000153.1 GCA_036000645.1 Candidatus Methylomirabilis sp. | reverse complement strand
GAAGCGGCGGCTGTCCGCCACCGGGACCTCGATCGCGGCCACCGTGAGCGCGGCCCCCCGCGCGATGTGGACCTCCAGCATCTTGCCGTAGTCCATCTTGTAGATGTGGTCGCCCGAAAGGACGATCACCCAGCGCACCTGCTCGCGCTCGATCGAGTAGAGGTTCTGGTAGACCGCGTCCGCCGTCCCCAGGTACCAGTGCTCCCCCACCCGCTTCTGGGGGGGGAGGATGTCCACGAACTCCCCGAGCTCGCGGTTGCCGAGGTTCCAGCCCATGCGGATGTGCCGGTTCAGGCTCTGGGCCTTGTACTGGGTGGCGATGAAGATCTTGCGCAGGCCGGAGTTGATGCAGTTGGAGAGGGTGAAGTCCACGATGCGGTAGGGGCCGCCGAAGGGGACGGCGGGCTTGGCCCGGTCCCGGGTGAGCGGATAGAGCCGTTCTCCCGCGCCCCCCGCCAGGAGGATCGCCACCACGTCGCGCAGCAGGAGGACGTTCACGGCGCCCCCGTCAGAGGCGGGTCCGCAGGATCACGCGCGCGGGCGCCCCCTCGGCCCCCACGATGCGCAGGGGCAGGCAGGTCATCTCGTACTCCCCCGGCTCCACCCCCGAGAGGTCCAGCCCTTCCAGGACCACCACCCCGGCCTCGAGCAGGGCGTGGTGGGACGGGAAGTCCGCCGAGCCGAAGCGGTCCACCGAGAGATAGTCGATCCCCACCAGCTTGATCCCGGCCTGGGCCAGGTAGCTCGCGGCGTCGACCGTCAGGTAGACGTGGTCCTCCTGGACGGGCGGCCGGTTCATCTGGCCGGACATGCGCGTCTTCAGGAGCACCCGGATGTCGTCCCGCAGGTCGAGGGCTTCGAGGTCGGCGCGGTCGATGCGGTCGCGGGCGGACACCTCCACCACCCGGGTCTTCCCCATCAGGATCTCCAGGGGAAGCTCGTCGACGGTCCCTCCCCCGGCCAGGAAGTGGGACGGGGCGTCCACGTGGGTGCCGAGGTGGGTTCCCAGGCTGATCTGGGTCGCGTTGAACGCCCCTCCGTCGGCCAGCCGCTGGGTGGGCCGGATCTGGAAGGGGGGATCGCCGGGATAGGTCGGCACCTCCGGCGACAGGGGTACGGTGACGTCGTAAATCTTGGTCATGGGGCTCCGGGACCGGCCGTCGTCTTATAGCACAGTGGCCCCTGGGCTTGCATGACGGGCTTATTGACTTATCCGCGGCCACTTGGTAGCGTCGTGAACTGGTGTCGGTGCGTTCGCCCCTTTGGAGGTCAACGCGTTGAACTCCCAACATCATCGGGGGGCCCTGGTTCTCGTATCGGCTCTCTTCGCGAGCGGCGTCTCCGCCGGGGAAGGCGGAGGCGGGCTCGTGGGTTGGGTGGAGAGCACTCGCGGGACGCCGGTGTCGGGCGCGGTGATCTCGGTCTTCGGCAAGGGGATGGGCAACGGAGGGTTCGTCACCCTCACCGACAGCGCGGGCCAGTTCGTGCTCCCGCGGCTGCCCGCCGGGTCCTACACCCTGCGCGCGCTCGACAGCGGGCACGTCCCCTACCCGGCGCGGAGGTTCACGGTCCTCCCCGACCGCGACGCGACCTTCACCCTCAGCCTGACCCCGATCGGGGAGACGGCCTCTCCCGCCAAGGCCGCCCCGAGCGCCCCGGGGCAGACCCAGGCGGAGGACGAGGACGCGGCGGCGATCCGGGAGTGGCGCTGGCTGCTGCGGCACAAGCGCCGCTCGGTCCTGAGGATCGCTCCGAGGACCCGCTGCCCGTGGGCACCTTGCGGGTGGCGGACGCGCTGCCCCTCCACCCGGGGGCGACGTTGTTCTCCGAGCTGGGGGGCACGGTGGAGCTGGTG
>DASYVA010000152.1 GCA_036000645.1 Candidatus Methylomirabilis sp. | reverse complement strand
GCCGGTATGCCGGCACCGAGCACGTCTTCCGCGTAGATGCCCTCCGCGGCCTCCTCCTCGGCGTCGGGATCGGCTTCATCTCCGGGCTCCTGGGTCTCGGGGGGGGCTGGCTGCTCGTTCCCCTCCTGGTCCTCGCGATGGGGATCCCGGTCCCCGTGGCGGTAGGGACCTCCCTGGTCGCGATCCTGGCCCCGGCGCTGACCGGCGCCCTGGCCCACTATCGGCTCGGCAACCTCGAGCCCGGCCGCGCCCTCCCTCTGGTGCTGGCCGGCATCGTCGGGGTCCGCGGGGGAGCCTGGGGGGTCGTTCACGTCCCGGAGCGGCACCTGAAGTGGACGCTCGTGGGCCTCCTCCTGCTCGGGGGGGGCTACATGTTGGCGCGGGGTCTCGGGGTCCTGGGTCCCTGAGTCCGGTTAGGGGGTTCGATGGAGATCACAACGGAAGAGCTGAAGGCCAAGATGGCCTCGGGCGACCCGGTGACCCTGGTGGACGTCCGGGAGCCCTGGGAGTGGGACCTCTGCCGCCTCGAAGGGGCGCGCCACATCCCGATGGGGGAGATCCCGGTCCGCTACCTGGAGCTGGACCCGGAGGAGGAGGTGGTGGTCTACTGCCACGTGGGGCAGCGGAGCGCCATGGTGGTGGAGTACTTGCGGCGCCTCGGGTTCCAGAAGGCTGTCAACCTTCGCGGGGGGATCGAGGCCTGGGCGCGCCAGGTGGACCCCACACTCCGGCGCTACGAGCCTGCCCCCGCGCGACTCCCGTATGGGTGACCTGAGCTGTGCGGCCTGCGGCCGGGTCGCGGCCTACGCCGACGGACCCTGGCGGTGCGAGTGCGGCGGACCGTTCGAGTCCCGGCAGGATCGGCCCTTCCCCCGCGCGGCGCTTGGGGCGCGCCCCCCCGGCCTCTGGCGCTACTGGGAGGCCTTCCCCCTCCCCGGCCCGGAGGCGGCCGTGAGCCTGGGGGAGGGGATGACCCCGCTCCTTCCCCTCCGGTGGGACGGGACCGAGATCCTCTGCAAGCTCGAGTTCCTGATGCCCACCGGGTCTTTCAAAGACCGGGGCGCGGCCGTCCTGCTCAGCCTGGCGCGTCAGTTGGGAATCACGCGAGTCGTGGAGGACTCCTCGGGCAACGCCGCTGCGGCGGTGGCCGCCTATGCCGCGGCGGCGGGGCTGGGCTGCGAGCTCTTCGTGCCCGCCGAGGCCTCCCCGGACAAGCTGGCCCAAGCGCGCGCCTACGGCGCGGCGGTGCGGGCGGTTCCGGGGGGCCGAGAGGCGGCGGCGAGTGCGGCGCAGCAGGCCGCTGCGACGGCGTTCTATGCCAGCCACGTCTGGCACCCGGCCTTCTTCGCCGGAACCCGGACCTTCGCCTACGAGGTCTGGGAGCAGCTCGGGGGTCAGGCTCCGGACGTCCTGGTTGTGCCGGCGGGGCACGGGACGCTCCTCCTGGGGAGCTGGTGGGGGTTCGGGGACCTGGTCCGGTGGGGCTACGTGGGGGGGGCCCCGCGCCTGATCGCCGTGCAGGCCGAGCGGTGCGCCCCGCTGGCGGCCGCCTGGGCCCGGCGGGAGCCGCCGCCGCCCGAGCGGACGGTGGCGGAGGGGATCGCCATCGCGGCCCCCGTCCGGCTTCGGCAGATGCGCCGCGCGGTCGAGGAGACCGGAGGGGCGGTCGTCGCCGTGTCGGAGGAGGCCATCGTGGCGGCGTGGCGAGGGGCGGCGCGGACCGGTCTCTTCGTGGAGCCGACGGCCGCCGCCGCTCTCGCCGGCCTCAGCGCGGCATTGCGCGCAGGTCTTTGCCGCCCCGGCGAGCGGATCGTCGTTCCCCTGACCGGGAGCGGGCTGAAGGCGGCCTCTGCGGTGGCCCGGCTCCTGCCCTGATCCCCCGTCCCTGGGAGGGTGCATGGTCCACGAGAATGTCCCCCGTGACTGCCCTTTCTACCGGCTGCTGGGGCTCGAGGTGATCCGCTTCAGCGAGGGGACCTCCGAGGTCCGCCTGAGGTGGCGGGAAGCCCTCGGCAATCTGAGCGGGACGGTGCACGGCGGCGCCCTCATGGCCCTCGGGGACGTCGGGACCGCCTTCGCCATCTTCTCCCTCCTGCCCGCCCACACGACCCTGGTCACGGTGGACCTCACCATGGCGTTCCTGGCCGCGAGCCGGGGGACGGATCTCGTCTGCCGGGGTCGCGCGGTCCGGGTGGGGCGGCGCATCGCCACAGGGGAGGGGCGGATCGAGGACGGAGGGGGGACCCTCGTCGCCACCTGCCTGGGGACCTTCCTGGTGCGGGACGGGGAGGGCGTGGAGGGGATCCGGGACTGAAGGGGTGGGAAACGTCGGGGGGGAGGAAGGGTCCCGTCAGTCTCCGGTCGAGCGCCCGCGATGGAGGAGCGCCTCGATCTTCTCCTCGAGGCCCTCGATCCGGCTCTCCAGGGACACGACCAGCTCGGCCAGATCCGCCACCTGCCGGCGCGAGGGGAGGTTGAGGGCCCGGAGGTATTCCTCCGTGGCCGCGGTCATCTGTTTGCGCACGGGGCCGACCGCGCTCAGGTGCTGGTCGAGGTGCTTCCCCAGCGCGGCCGCGAAGGTCTCGGTCCCCATCGCCTGGGTCAGGACCCTGGACCAGCTTTCGATCCACTCGTCCTGGAACTTCTTCCACTCCTGCAGGAGGTCCGGGCTCGATCCTTGGGTCAGGAGCCTGGACCAGCCCTCCATGCCCTGGTCGAAGAAGGGGCGCCAGAACTGGTAGATGTCCGGCCGCTGGCCCTGGCCGAGCATCTGGGCCCAGCTTTCGGCGCCCTTGGCCATGGCCTCCTTCCACCTCCGGTAGATCTCCTCGGGCGTTTCGTTCGGGCTCATCGCTGTCTCCTGCCCCTCAGGGCCGCGAGCGCTGGGCGAGCCACTGGTTCACCCGAGGCCAGAGGTTGTTCGCCGCCTGCCGACCTGCCACGAGGGAGATGTGGCCTCCCGTCAGCTCCACGTACTCCTTGTCCTGGCTGGAGGCCGCCTCGATGAGGGCCCGGGCACAGGCCGGGGGGCAGATGTTGTCCTCCCGGGCTCCCACCACCAGGAGGGGGCACCGGATCTTGCTCAGGTCCACCCGGCGGCCCCCGAGCGTCAGTTCTCCCCGGATCAGCTTGTTGTCCTGATAAAAGTCCTTGACCCACTGCCGGAAGAACTCGCCCGGGAGGGGCACGTAGTCATTGGCCCACTTGTTCAGGGCCTTGAATCCCGCCACGTAGCGGTCGTTCCAGGCGTTCCACCAGAGGTTGCTCAGGGTGGAGAAGTCCATGGTCGGCTTGAGGAGCTTGAAGCCGAGCCGGACCATCTCCGCCGGCATGGACCCGTAGGTGTCGATGAGCCGGTCCACGTCGAAGACCCGCTTCTGCAGCCAGCACGCGAAGAGGCCGGCCTTGGCGAAGTCGAAGGGCCCGGCCATGTTCACGAAGTTGCGGACGGGCTGGTCGGCGTGCAGGGCGAGGGCACAGGCGCTGAGCGGGGCCCCCATGCAGTACCCGACGATGCTGAGGCCCGGGGCGCCGCCGTGGCGCAGCACGCGCTGGAACACGCGGGGGAGGATCTCGATGACGCAGTCGTCCACGCGGAGCGTGTTGTCCTCCTCCCCGAAGACGCCCCAGTCGAGGAGGTACAGATTGAAGCCGTTGTTGATCATGTACTCGATGAAGCTGCTGCCGGGGGCGAGGTCGAAGATGTACGGCCGGCTGATCCCGATGTTGGGCACGAAGAGGATGGGGATGGGATGGGGGGACCCTCCCTGCGGCGGATAGTGGTACAGCCGGGACTTGTTCCGCCGGTAGACCAGTGTCCGGGGGGTCAGGCCGACCTCGGGTTCTGCCGGTCTGGCCACGAGCTCGGCCGTGTTCGCGAGCCGCTTGAGGGTGCGCTCGATCTCCTCGAGGATCGTCCTGGTGCTCTCGGGGCGCGTGCCAGGGTCGGCCACCGTGTCCCTCCGGGGAATCGGGTCAGGGCCGGCGTTCCCGTCCGGCCCGGGGGCCCCGCCGGCGCGGCGGGGTTACAGGACGTCCCGCGCGCGCAACTCCTGCAGGCGAGTCCGGCCGAGGCCGAGGTACTTCAGGTAGACGTGCTCGTTGTGATGCCCCACCGGACGGCAGGGCCAACGCAGGCGGGGTGGGGTCCCCGTCATGCGCCAGACGGGCATCTGCAGGGTCAGGGGGCCGTACATCGGATCGGAGACCTGCTGGAAGCATCCCCGCGCCCACCAGTTCTCGCGGGAGAGGACTTCCGTCGGCGTTTCGACCCGCCCGAAGACTACCACTCCGGGACCGGGGTCAGCCAGAACCTTTTCCAGGATCTCATCGGCGGTCAGGTGGAGCGACCAGCGCTCGATGGCGTCGCGCAGCACCGGCTCATTCTCCGGCGTCACGCGCGCCGACGTCGTGGCGAAGCGCGGATCCTGCGCCAGCTCCGGCCGCCCCATGATGCGGCAGAGCGCCAGGAAGTTGAGATCGGTGTAGCTGGCGATGAACGCCCACCCGTCCTTCACGCGGATGAAGGTGTACGGGAAGACGGCCAGATCGTAGTAGCCGATCCGCTCGCGGATCCTTTCATTCACGTGGTACCAGAGGAGGGTGTACTCCAGGTAACGCATCAGCCCTTCCGCCGGGGTCACATCCACCATCTGGCCCCGCCCGGTCGCGTGCCTGTGGTGCAAGGCTCCGAGCAACCCGAACGCCGCCCAGGCCCCGCCCGCGTACCCGGCCAGCCACGGCCCCGCCTTGGTCGGGACCCCGGCTGGCCCGGCGTCGGCGCTCGCGGGTTCACCGGTGATGAACGTCAGGCCCGACGCCGCCTGGCTCGTGAGGTCGTGCTCCGGCGTGCCGTCCGCCGCGCGGGGCCCGAACTGGCCGTGGGCCGAGATGGCGACGTAGATGAGGCCGGGATGCTCCGCCGACAGCTGGCGGTACCCGATGCCCCAGGTGTCCATCCGGCCCGGCGGGTACGCTTCGACCACCACATCGGCGCGCCGCGCGAGTTGCCGGAAGAGCTCGCGTCCCTCCGCCCTCTCCAGGTTCAGAGTGATGTAATACTTGTTCCGCCCCTCCGCGAGATAAGCCAACCCCTCGCCCTGATGGGTGAACCCCGGCGGCCCCCAGGCGCGGGCAGGATCCCCCCGGGGCGGCTCGACCTTCAGGACTTCGGCGCCCAGCTCCGCCAGGAACGCGGTGCAGACCATTCCAGCCGCGCTCTCGAGACTCGCGTCCAGGACCAGGAGGTCGTCCAGCGCCTCGGGCTTGGCGAAGGCGCCGCCCGGGTCCTCCTCCTGTCGGATCCAGTCTTCCCAGGGGCGCTCACTCATCCGGTGCTCACTCCAGGATCCCCTCGCCGCTCCAGTCATCCGGCGGCTTCGGGCCGCGCCGGTCGGCCCACTTGCCGATCACCCCGCGCCGCTCCAACTCCTTGAGCTGCTCGGGGTCCAGTCCCAGAAGGCGCCCCAGGACGTACTCGTTGTGGAAGCCGACCGGCTTGGCCGCCCACTTGTAGCGCGCGGGGGTCTCGGAGAGCTTGGGCGCGGGGCCGTGCTCCACCATGGTGCCGTACACGGGATCCTCCATCTCCCACACGGAGCCGCGTGCCTGCAGGTGGGCGTCCTCGTAGTGGTCACGCGCCGTGGCGACGGCGGCGGCGGCAAAGTGATTCCGCCGCGCCAACGCCTCGACCTCCTCCCGCGTCAGCGCCCGCACCCAGGCGCCGATCTGCTCGTCGAGCGCCTCGGCGTGCGCCTCCTCCGCCCGGGCCGCCCGGGTGGCGAAGCGGGGATCGGCGAGGAGGTCCTCCCGCCCCATCGCCCGGCACAGGCCCCGGAACGCCTCGTCGTGCCCTGCCACCACGGCCACGAAGCCGTCGCGGCAAGGGTAGATGCCCGAGGGGCAGGCGGCGGGGTCCCGGTTGCCGGTCTGCGGCCGGTTCTTGCCGGTGAGCCCGGTGTACAGCCAGGTCCAGTCCATCGCCCGGATCAGCGCCTCGCACTGGGCGACCTCCAGGAACTGCCCCTGGCCGGTCCGGTCCCGGAAGTGCAGCGCGGCGAGGACCCCCAGCGCCGAGAGGCACGCCCCGAAGTAATCCCCGATGTAGATGCCGATCTTCAGCGGCGGGCGGCCCGGGAAGCCAGAGACGGCGCTGAATCCGCTCACGGCCTGGGCTAACGCGTCGTAGGAGGCGCGCTTGACGCACGGCCCCCACTGGCCGAAGCCGGTGTTGGCCACGTAGATCAGGCGCGGGTTGATTTCGCGGAGCTGGCGGTAGCCGATGCCCCACTTGCGCTCCAGGGTCCCGGCCCGGTAGTTCTCCACCAGGACGTCGCTCTTGGCCGCCAGTCGGCGGACCAGGTCCTGTCCCTCCGGCTTCCGGAGATCGATTCCCACGTGGTACTTGCTGTGATTCTGGGCGAAGATCCCGGGAGAGACGTTCTTCCAGAACTGTCCCTCCGGGGCCGCGATCCGCATCACGTCCCCGGTGCCCGGCAGCTCGACCCGGATCACCTCCGCCCCCAGCTCCCCCAGGTAGTCGGCGGTGGCCGGCCCAAAGATGATCGCGCTCAGGTCCAGCACCCGGATCCCCCGGAGCGCCTCGGGCTTCTGGGCGATCCGGGCCCGGTCGAAGAGGTGTGCCGTCCAGTCGAAGTAGGGTCTGTCGTCCATGCTGTTGAGCCGCGTGGTTCCCTAGAGCATACTAGAGCATACTCGAATGCCGCGAAGTTTCGAACAGAATCCCCTTCGCGGGGCACCCTCGCTCCGGGTCAGCCCTCGATCGCGCGCGCCAACCGCGCCACGCCCTCGTCGATCTCGCCGAGGGCTGGACTGACGAAGTTCAGCCGCATGGCTTCCTCCCCCCCACCCGCCGGGAAGAAGGGGGCGCCCGGGACGTAGGCGACACCCGCATCAAGGGCCTTGGGAAGGAGGGTGGTGGCTGACCGGCCGCGGGAGAGCCGGAGGAGGAGGAACATCCCGCCGGCGGGGCGCGTCCAGGTCGCCCGGCCCCCCAGGTGTCGCGTGAGGGCCTGGAGGAAGGTATCCCGCTTCGCCCGGTAGGCGGCTCGCAGGTGCGTCACCTGGGCCGGGAGATGCCCGGCGCTGAGGTAGCGGTGGACGAGGCGCTGGGTGAGGGAGTTGGCGTGGAGATCCGTGACCTGCTTCAGGAGGGCCAGGCGCCCGATGACGGGGGCCGGCCCCGCGATCCAGGCCACCCGGAGCCCGGGGGCGATGGTCTTGCTGAAGGTGCCCAGCGTGAGGACCGGCGCCTCCGGGGCCGCTGCCGCCAGGAGGCCCGGCTCCCCGGGATCGTAGCGGAGGTCCAGGTAGGCCTCATCGGCGAGGACGGGCACGCCGGCCCCAAGCGCTGCCCGGAGCAGGGCGCGGCGCCGCTCCGGGGCCAGGGTGGCGCCGGAGGGGTTCTGATGGTTCGGCATCGTGTACAGGAGCTTCACCCCGGGTCGGCGCAGGGCGGCTGCGGCGGCCTCGGGGTCCAGGCCCTCCCCGTCCGTGGCGACGGGCCGCGCCGTCGCCTCGAACGAGGCGAAGACCTGCAGGGCCGCCAGGTAGCTGGGCTCCTCGGTGAGGACCACATCCCCCGCCTGGAGGAGGGCGCGGGCCGCCAAATCGATCCCCTGCTGCGAGCCGCTCACGATGAGGACCTGGGCCGCCCCGGTCGGGACTCCCCGGGCCGTGAGGTCCGCCGCCACCCACTCCCGCAGCGGCCGGTACCCCTCCGCCTCGCCGTACTGGAGCCCTCCCCGCCAGTCCTCCGCCAGGACCTCGGCTGCGACCTCCCCCAAGGCCTTCGCGGGGAAGCCGGCGGGGTCCGGGAGGCCCGAGGCGAAATTGATGACCGGGCGCTCTGCCAGCACCCGGATGAGCTGCATGATCGGCGAGGGCTCCACGCGCCCCATCCGCCCCGCATAGCGTGCTTCCCAGTCCATGACCCCCCCGGTCGGAATCCCCGACGTGTACCACGTTCCCCCTGCCGCGCCAAGAGGTGGGTCGTGAGCAGCGCGGCCGCCTCACTTTCGTGGCGCTGGTCAAGGTTTTCAGCGTCGGCAAACTCGGATGGGCTCCTCTTCGCCCTAGCGCGGGCCTGGCCGGGCCTCCGTGGCCGGCTATCCGGAATTTCAATAGGTTAGGAGTCTCCTCTCCGCCTCTGGGCTTCGGGTGATCTGCCCTTGGCCCGCTTCCTGCACCGCCACCGGGTCCGCGTTTCTTTGTCCGGTTTCCGGCGCAAGGGCTCGGTAATGCAGGCTTGGGAGCCGCCATGGGGTCCGCCCAGCAGACACCTTCCCCTCCACGGTCGCTCGGCCCCCGCATCCTGGTCGTGGACGACGAGCCGATCGCCCGCCAGATCATCACGGACGCCCTGACCGATCGGGGATTTGCGGCAGAGGCGGTGCCGGACGGCTCCGCTGCGCTGGAGCGGGTGGCCGCCGATCCACCCGCCCTCGTTCTCCTGGACATCCTCATGCCGGGGCTGAGCGGTCTCGAGGTGCTCCGGAAGCTGAAAGACGACCCGAAGACGCAGCCCATCCCGGTCATCCTGGTGACCGCGAAAGACAAGCCCGCGGATCTGGTCGAGGGACTGGAGGCGGGGGCTGACGACTATCTCACGAAGCCGGTGGACCCCTCGGAGCTCCTGGCGCGTGTCCGGGCGCACCTGAGGACCCGGGACCTGCTGGGCCAGTTTGACAAGGACCGGGAGGATATGGCCGCCGTCCTCGAGATCTCCCGGGCCGTCTCCTCGACGCTCAAGTCGAGCGAGATCTTCGGGATCCTGGTGGACCGGACGGCGCGGATCGTCCAGGCCTACCGTTGCTCCCTGGTCCTCATCGGGGAAGCCCACGACACCGCGTACGTGGTGGCCTCCCACGATGACCCGACCGTCCGGAACCTGAAGATCTCGCTGCGCAAGTACCCCGAGATCCGGATGGCCGTGGCGCAGCGGCAGCGGGTCGTGGTGGAGAATATCCAGGAAGACCCCCTCATGGCCGAGGTCCGGGACAATCTGAAGGGGGTCCCGTTCGTCTCGATCCTGGTGCTGCCCATCATCCAGCGGGAAAACGTGGTGGGAACGCTGTTCCTCCGAACCAGCCGCCTCACGCCGGGCTTCACCGACCGCGAGATCCGCCTCTGCCAGCTCATCGCCGACATCGCCGCCGGGTCGCTCCAGAACGCCCATCTCTTCGAGAGCCTGGAGCTGGCCAACGTGAACCTGGAGCGCCTCGCGCTGGTGGACGACCTGACGGGGGTGTTCAACCGCCGGTTCTTCTTCCGCCGGCTGGAGGAGGAGTTCCAGCGGGCCCGGCGCTACAAGTTCCCCCTGGCCTGCATCTTCCTGGATATCGACCGGTTCAAGCCGGTCAACGACCGGTACGGCCACCTGGTGGGGGATCAGGTCCTCACCGAGGTGTCCGAGGTCATCCGGAGCTCCATCCGCCGGACCGATATCCTGTCCCGCTACGGGGGGGAGGAGTTCGCCATCCTGCTCCCCATGACGTCCCGGGATGGGGCGGCCGTAGAGGCGGAGCGGATCCGGCAGGCGGTGCGGGCCCACGCGTTCGGCGGCGATGCCGGGCCGGTGCACATCACGGTCAGCCTCGGCGTAGCCGCCTTCCCGGCGCCGCGGGTCAGTAGCGTGGAGGATCTGATCGCCCGGGCGGACGACGCCCTGTACCAGGCGAAGTCGCAGGGCCGAGACCGGCTGGTGGCCTCGGCCGAGTGAGGAAGGGGACCGATGCGCGGGTGGGGGGTCACCTGTGGGGCGCTGCTGCTGGCGGCGTGCGCCGGTCGGCCGCTGCCGGTGACGCGGCCCCCGGACATCGTTCCCGGCGCGCCCGTCACCCCGCGCTCCACGCCGCCGACCCCTCGGCCCCACGCGCCGGCCCCGGTCCCGGAGGCCCCCGAATCCCCCCCGCCCATCGTGGCCGAGCGCCCTCCCTACCTGGTCCTGATCCCCGGCTCCGAGGTCTTCTACGCCCCGGAGCAGGCGGTGGACCTTTTCTTCTACAATGGCCTCTGGTTCACCCGGCACGGGGGGCGCTGGTTCTACGCGGCGGACTACACCGGGCCCTGGACCTACCTTTCGCCCCGGGGCGTCCCCCCTGCCCTGGAGCGCCTGCCGGCGGAGTACCGCGGCGCGCCGGTCAGTCCGCGGGGGGGATCGCCCGGCGCGGGCTAGGGGGAGGGATGGCCACGCCGGGGGAGGGGGGACTCTGGGCCCGGTTCCTTAGGGGGGTTGTGGGCCGAGCCCTCGACCGCGTGGAGGAGGTCCGCCAGAGCGTGCAGCGGGGCGCGAAGGTCATCATCGGCTGCCCGGAGTGCGGGACCCGCTACTCGGTCCGGGAGAAAGACGTCGGGCACGGGGTGAAGTGTCCCAAGTGCAACGTCATCCTCCCTCTGGAGGCGAGTGCCGAGGGGAGTGGAGGGAAGCCGCTCCCCGCCTCGAAGGCCGCCCGCCCGGCGGCTGGCATCTCCGCCTCTCTCACCGACACCCTGGTCACCAAGGGCCGGCTGGCCGACGAAGAACCGCTCCCCCCCCACCTGACGCTCACCGTGACCGTGCTGGAGGGGGCCGACACCGGGACCCGGATCACCCTCAGCCGGACGCGGACGGTCATCGGGCGCCGGGATGCCCACATCCTCCTGAACGATCCCGAGGTCTCCAGCCTCCACGCCGCCGTCACCGTCGAGGGGAACCGCTACACCATCCGGGACCTCCGGAGCACCAACGGGACCTTCCTGAACGGCAGGCGCATCGTCGAGGAGGCGGACCTGGCCCACCTGGACGAGATCCGGCTCGGCCGGACCACCCTTCTCTTCACCGCCACCCGCAGCGATCCGTGAAGGGACCATTTCGGGGTCATGGGCGTGCCCGCCCGTAGCGGCAGGCTCCTGGCCGTGGCGGTCGTGTGGATGCTCGGGCTCCTCGGCCCATGCGCTCCCGTCGGCGCACAGGAGCACCGCGAGGAGCCAGGGGGATGGAGGCGGGACGCGGGAGAGGACGGCGGAGCCTGGGGCCTCAGGAAGGGGCGACAGGAGGTCGGTGTCCTCGTCGGGTATGGATTCGAGATCGACGCGAGCGGCTCGAGCAAATCCGACATGATCAAGAACCTCGAGTTCACCCTGGTTCGACCCCGATGGGGGCTCTTCCTGACGGATCGGGTCGGTCAGGGGCTTCTCGAAGGCCACCTCGAGCTCTTGGTCGAACCGGCGTTCCTGCTGAGCACGAGACCCACGCGTCGCACCGGGTATGAATTGTCCGTCCTCTTCCGCTACCACTTCGCCACCGGGTCCCGGTGGGTTCCCTTCGTGAGCCTGGGCGCCGGGATCATCGAGGAGAACTTCGGTGTCGCAGGGAGACACTCGGCCGGATTCAACTTCACGCCCCAGGGGGGACCGGGGGTGAGTTACTTCCTCGATCGGAATCTGGCCGTGAGCCTTGAGTGGAGGCTCTACCACGTTTCCAACGCGAACACGGACACGCCAAACGTCGGACTGAATATCAGCTTTGTCCTCCTCGGGCTCTCGATCTTTTTCTAAGGAGTCTCGCTTAGGCCCGCCGCCCCTCGAGGAGCCCCCGGACCGCCTCCACCAGGGCCCCCCGCAGCGTGTCGCTCGCCTTCTGCAGGTAGCGCGCCGGGGCGCAGTACTCGACGGCCGCGGTCAGGGTGTCGTTGGGGGGGACAGCGGTAAGGAAGAGGATGGGGATCCGGGCCGTCCGCCCCAGGCCCTGCTCCAATCCCCGCAGGGCGCGGGCGGCCGAGATCCCATCCAGGTGCGGCATCATGATGTCCAGGACGGCGAGGGCCACGCCCCCGGGCCGGCCGAGCCGCTCCCCCACGGCGGCCATGAACTCCACCCCGTCCCGGCAGGTTACCACCTGGGCGGCGAGTCCGCTCTTCTCCAGGGTCTCCCGGACCGCGCGGCGGAACAGCTCGTCGTCCTCTGCCAGGATGATGCAGCGCTCCGCCGCCGTGACCGTCATGCCCGCCTCCTCCCCCTCACGCCGCCAGGGGCGTGAGGATGCCCTTCGTCACAAGCTTGGCAATGAGCTCGGCCGCCTTGAGCTCGTCCTCGCTCGCCTCCAGCACCTCTTCCACGGTCCGGGCCCCGGTAAACTGCTCCAGGAGGCGCTCGAGGTCCGCCGCGAGCCGGCGGCCTTGGAGCAGGCTCGTGAGGCGAGGACTGACCACCAGTCGGGTCCCCGGGGGGGGCAGGGACGCCCGAAGTCGGCCGAGCTCGTCGAAGCGCCGGGCCCCTTCGAGGAGGAGGGCCTGGCTCCTCGCCGTGATGGCCGCCCCGGCGGGGACGTGTGGATCCCCGGGCTCGAACTGGAAGACGCCCTCGGTCCAGCCGAGGAGCCGGTAGAAGGCGCCCTCCCCCACGCGCGGGCCCAGGACCGCGCCGACGATCCGCCCCCTCCGGAACTGAACCACCCCCCGCCGGGCCTTGGTGAAGATCTCCAGGGTCCCGCTCTTCTGCTCCAGCTCCAGGAACTGGACGATGCTGGGCAGACTCAGGTCCGCCAGTCGGCCGCTGAACCCCTTGCTCCGGGCCGCGGCGCGAAGGGCCTTCTTCACCCGCGCCACCACCTCGGGGGGATGGAAGGGTTTCGTGATGTAATCCTCCGCCCCCATCTCGAGCCCCTCGACCCGGCGCTCGGCTCGGCTGTCCCCCGTCAGGAAGATGATGGGGATGTCGCGGGTCTCGGCCTGCTGCTTCAGGGCCTTGGCCACCTCGAACCCGTCCTGATCCGGCATCACCAGGTCCAGGAGGATGAGGTCGGGGGCGTGCTCCTGCGCCCGCCGGAGCGCGGTCACCCCGTCCCGGGCGTACAGGAGCTCGGCATCGAGATCCCCCAGGCACTCCGTGAGGAGCTCGGCGAAGAATCGCTCGTCGTCCACGATCAGGATTTTGGCGCGCGCCATGCGCTGCCCCCGCCTCCCCGCGGGGCGTTTCCCGGATACCATGCCCCTCGGGGACTGTCAACGCCGC
>DASYVA010000151.1 GCA_036000645.1 Candidatus Methylomirabilis sp. | reverse complement strand
GACGCGCTCCTTCGGCCCCGGGAGCCCCGGGCTGCCCCCCCCCTTCGACCGCCTGGGCCAGCCGGTCATCGTGGGCGGTTCCATGGAGACCGGATCCTTCGTCCTGATGGGGACCCGGCAGGCCATGGAGGAAGCCTTTGGCTCGACGGCCCACGGCTCGGGCCGGACCATGTCCCGGACGGCCGCGAGGAAGAAAACCCACGGCCGCGACCTCCTGAAGAGGCTGGAGGAGAAGGGCATCATGGTCCGGGCCGCCTCCTACGAGGGGGTGGCCGAGGAGGCTGGCTTTGCGTACAAGGACATCTCCCAGGTGGCGGAGACGGTGGACGCCGCTGGCCTCTCCCGGCGCGTGGCGTTGCTCAAGCCCATCGGCAACGTGAAGGGCTAGCATTTTTCGGTTCCGGGGCGGAGTCCCTTCGGGTATAAGGGAAGACCAGCCCCCGGCATCCGTGGAGCGTCTCGGGCCCCGGGTCTTCTCCTCTCGGGAGCGGAGCGACGATGAAGCAACTCTTCTACACCCCGTTCCGCATCCTCACCCTCCGCGGCCTCCTGCCGGAGGAGGCCCCCGCGGCCGTCCGCCAGCGGGCGGATGAGCTGGTGGTGGCCCGGGACGAGGAGGGCCTCATCGCCTTCCTCGAGGGCCAACCGCTGCCCGAGGGGGCCCGCCGCCGCGTCGAGATCCTCAAGCAAGCCCGCCCGATTGCGCTGAAGGTGGTGGAGCTCTGGCGAGCCATCCCCTACCCCCACGAGGAGGTGATGCGCTGCTACGCGGTGATCCGGCGCCTCAAGGACGAGTTCGACCGGGTCTCCGAGCCCGCCATGCGGTAGGAGGGGATGGCCGCAGCTCTCCGATGGATGCTCCCGGCCCCGCTCCCTCCATGGGGCCGCGTCTTCGAAGGAGGACGGCATGAAGGCGGTCCGGTTCCACGAGCACGGCGGTCCGGAGGTCCTCCGCTACGAGGACATCCCCGACCCAGAGCCCGCGGCCCACGAGATCCTGGTCCGCGTGCGGGCCTGCGCCCTGAACCACCTGGACCTCTGGCTCCGGAAGGGCCTGCCGGGGGTCAAGGTGCTCCTCCCCCACATCTCCGGCGCGGACGTGGCGGGGGAGGTGGCGGCGGTGGGGGCGGTCTGCGCCCGGGTCAAGCCGGGCCAGCGGGTGGTGCTGATGCCGGCCGTCTCCTGCGGGCAGTGCGTCTTCTGCCTCGGCGGCCGGGACAACCTCTGCCGGCAGTACCAGATCCTGGGCGGCTACGGCTCCGTGGATGGGGGCTACGCCGAGTACATCAAGGTTCCGGAAGTGAACGCCATCCCCCTGGCCGCGCATCTCTCCTTTGAGGAGGCGGCGGCCGTCCCCCTCACCTTCCTCACGGCCTGGAACATGCTGGTCACCCTGGCCCGCGTTCAGCGGGGCGAGGACGTCCTGGTCATCGGGGCCGGGAGCGGCGTCGGCGCGGCGGCGGTCCAGATCGCCAAGCTCCTCGGGGCGCGGATCATCGCCACGGCCGGCAGCGAGGCCAAGCTGGCGAAGGCCAAGGCGCTCGGCGCCGACCACGGGATCAACCACGCCACCCAGGACATCGCCGCCGAGGTTCGGACCCTGACGGACAAGCGGGGGGTGGATGTGGTCTTCGAGCACGTGGGAGAGGCGGTCTGGGGGAAGTGCATCGCGGCCCTCACGCCGGGGGGGCGCCTGGTGACGTGTGGAGCCACGACGGGCTACAACGCCACCACCGATCTCCGCTTCGTCTTCAGCAAGCAGCTCTTTCTCCTGGGGGGCTACATGGGGCGGAAGGCGGACCTGCTCGCTCTCTGGAAGTTCGTGGAGTCGGGGGAACTGAAGGGGGTGGTGGACAGCACCTTCCCGCTGAAGGAGGCGGCCGCCGCTCAGCGCCGGATGGAGGGGCGCCAGCACTTCGGGAAGATCGTCCTGCAGCCCTGACCCCCTCGAGGGGTACGCCAGACGGGGATGCCTCCGGGCATCCCCGTTGCTGTTTCCAGGGGGTCAGGCGGGAGGTCCCTGGGGCGAGGGGACGGGACGGATGGAGAGCTGGTGCCCCGCGTTCAGGACCCGGTAGGTGGTGCCGGGGACGAGGCGGCGCCGGTCGGCCCGCAGGCGAACCTCCAGCCCCCGGCGATCGTACCAGTCGGTGTGGCGGGTCAGGTGGCTGAGGAGGCGCCGGAGACCCGGGCCGTGCCCCACCTCCCGCCGGTCGGTCCCGCTCAGGGCCAGCAGGATGATCTGGTGGTAGCCCAGGAGCTGGTGGTCCAGCTGGAGATACTCCAGGGTGACGGTGTCGTCCGGCACCGCCACGACCAGATCGTCGAACCGGACCATCCGTCCCTCCAGGCGGAGCTCCCCGATCGGGAGGGGCTCGGCCGGGGCGGTGGCGGTCGAGAGGACGAGGCCGGCCAGGGTGAACCCCACGAAGGCGAACCCCAGGAACGCGTGCGAGAGCTTGGGGAGGATTCCGCGGCCGTCCAGGGAGAGGGCTGATCGGACGAGGTGCGTGGCCGCCAGCATGGCCAGGACCGTGCCGGCGGCCACGAGGCGCCGCAGGTCGGTGCCCGGCGACGCGAAATCCACGGCCAGGACGACGGCAAGGGTAAGGCCGTAGAAGATCACCAGTCCGCTGGCGGTGCCGACGAGGCGGGCCCGGCGGATCCAGGGGAGACGCTTTGCGGCATCGAAGCGGAGGCGGAACCGGAGGAAGAAGGGGAGGTGCAGGGCCCGCCCGCAGCTCAGGCACTTCGGGTCCCCGGGCAGGTTCACGTTCCCGCACTGGGGGCACCGGAGGAACAGCCCTTCCTCGGCTCCCGCCCGCGCCCGCAGGCGGCGGAGGAGGAGGCGCAGCGGGGGCAGGACCCAGGCCAGCAGGAGGGCGACCGCGGCCCCGGCGTGCAGCCACAGGGCCAGCGTCCGGAGGGAGGGGCCCAGGAGGGACTGGACGAATTCGAAGAGGAGCCGGAGCATCCCCGCCTTACATCATGAGCATGGTCCCGTTGACGTCCAGCGTGGCGCCGCTCACGAAGGAGGCCTCGGCTGAGGCCAGGAAGGCGACGGCGGCCGCGACCTCCTCCGGGGTCCCCAGGCGCCCCATGGGACTCCGCCCGATCACGCGCTCCCGCTCCTCCGGGCTGAAGGAGGAGAGGACCCGCTCCGTCCCGATCGGCCCGGGGGCCACGGCGTTCACGGTGATCCCGCGGCCGGCCACGTCCCGGGCCAGGTGTCGGGTGAGCCCGAGGACGCCGGCCTTCGCCGCCGTGTAGTGGGCACCCTGGAAGGTGCTCATGGAGCGGCCCGCGATCGAGGCGATATTGATAATGCGGCCGTAGCCCTGCCGGAGCATCGCGGGCAGGACCGCCTTGCAACAGAGGAAGGCCGTCGTGAGGTTAAACCGGAGCATCCGCTCCCAGGCCTCCTCGCTGATGTCCAGGATGGAGGCGGCCCGCTGGCCCCCACCCACCCCGTTCACCAGGATGTCGACCCGACCCCAGGTCTCCAGGACCCGCTCCACCATCGCGGTGACCTGGGACCCCTCCTGGGCATCGCAGGGAATGACCAGCGCCTTTCCCCCGGCCTCCGCAGCACCCCGGCGGGTCGCCTCGGCGGCCTCGGGCTTGAGGTCGACGCAGGCCACCGCCGCGCCCTCCCGGGCCAACCGGAGGGCCGTGGCCCGCCCGATGCCGCTGCCGGCAGCCGTCACGACGGCGATGCGCCCGTCGAATCCCGTCATGCCCTCTCCCACGGCGCCCGGGGCGCGCCCCCGCGTGCCGCTTGGCAGGGGCGCGTCGGACCGGCTATACTGTTCGGACTGGCGGGGCCGTCCGCCCCGGGAAGGGAGGCAACCGGCATGACCGAGACCGTCCTGATCTTCGGGAAGGACACCTGACCCTTCACCACCGAGGCCCGGGAGGACTACACGAAGCGGAAGGTGCCCTTCACCTACATCAACGTGACCAAAAACAAGGCCGACCTGGAGCGGATGCTCCGGTACTCCAAGGGGAAGCGGGAGGTGCCGGTCATCGTCGAGCAGGGGCGGGTCACCATCGGCTTCGGTGGCTCCTGAGAGGTCTAGCAGCCGGCCGGTGGCCGGCGCCGGACGCAGGGCGGCCGCCCGGGGTGTCCCCTGGGCGGCCGTGGCCTTTTAGTGCCGGGCCACCTGACGTCGCCTCACGTCGTTCTCGGTCGTCGGCGGTCCGGAGCGTACAAACAGCGTACGCCTCCGGCCGCCTCCTCCCTCGGGCCTCGTGATGCTCGTCATTTGGCCCGGCACCCGAGTTGTCGCGTGAGCGCTGTGTCCTGTTTGTTGGACTTGCACTAG